>JBOGUE010000680.1:0-13852 GCA_050695955.1 Thermomicrobiales bacterium
CAGTGAAGGCCATCGTCGACTTGCCCGCTGGCCCAGCGGGCATTTCGGCGACCGCGAACGATAGATCAGGCGCGTTGGTCTGAAGGTGCGGGAACATCCAGTTCCCTTCGAAAACGATGTCCGCGAATTGCTTGGCGAACGCGTCGCCCGCCCAGCCCGCGCCGGCATCGGCCGGCGTCGTGACGATGCCGTCTCGATAGAGACCGTAGTAGAAGTCAAGTGCTGCTCTGGTTTCCTTGCTGTCGAGGACGATCGCCGTTCCATCCTCGCTGATGATGCGGCCGCCGCCGGCATAGAGGAAGGCGATGAAACGATCGAAGTTCGCGCCGTAGCAAATGCGCGGCGTGCCGGTGGCGTCGAGCAGCGTCTGACCGGCCTGTCGCAGCTCGTCCCACGTCGTTGGCGGTGCGGTGACCCCGGCATCCGCCAGCGCCTGATGGTTGTAGACCATGGCGAGGCTCGACCAGTCTTTGGGTAGGCCGTAGGTAGCCCCGTTGTACTGAAATCCTTGAATCAGTCCCGGATAAAAGTCCTCGGTCGTTACCCCAGCCTGTGCCATCAAGTCGTCGAGCGGGAGCAGGACCTCGCGAGACATAAGGTCCGGGGCATCCAGGCTGTCGACGTAGAAGACATCCGCCACGTTGCCGGCGGCGATGTCGGTCTGGAGTTTGACGTCATATTCAGCCGGCACGGGTTGATAGTCGACCTTGATGTTCGGGAAGGCCGCCTCAAAGTCCTGAAGCACCTGCACCAGCAGCCGGTCCTCGTCGGGGCTGGCTGTCCAGCCGGTGAGGCGCACCGTCGTCGTCTCCTGCGCGCGGGCGAGGCGAGGCAGACCGCTGGCAATGGCCAGACCAAGAGCGGCGGGAATCGCTTTGACGCGAGCGCGGGTGGATAGCGTCGAGTCGAATGGTCGCTTGTTCACCGCGATCCTCCTTCTATGGGTATCGGTTCTCCGAAATCCGGCCGCGCCAAACCAATCGCTAGCGGGCCACTCTCTGGTCGCCAGGTACCATGACGAGTTAGGGAGAGCCGCCAATCGGGTCGGCTTCGATCTTCACGCATCGATATGCTGTCTAGCCGCGATGTTGTTGCAATGTCTGTGCCACACGGACACCGATATTGCAAGGGGATCGATTCGGACGAATCGAGCGATGGCTACAACGATCGTGGGACGGTGGCGTCGTGGTCGCCCTTGCTCAGCGCCTGTGCCCGTTTTCGTCGACGCTGACGCCCCAGCCGGCGCTGCCGATGAGGGGCACAAAGCGCACCGGGCCGAGCGGTTGTTCCCAGGTGTGATCGCCTTGTCGTTCGACCGCGATCAGCGTCTGTTCCTCGGCGCTTCCCACCGGTACGACGAGTCGCCCGCCGGTTTGCGTAAGCTGCTTGAACAGCGGCGCGGGAACGCGTGGCGCGGCGGCTGTGACGATAATCCGATCAAAGGGCGCGCCGTCCGGCCAGCCGCGCGAGCCATCGGCGACATAAACGGCGATGTTGCGATAGCCAAGGTCTATGAGCAGGTGCTCAGCCGCCCGAGCGAGCGCTGCTTGACGCTCGATTGAGGTCACATCGGCGGCTAGTTCCGCGAGGACCGCGGACTGATACCCCGAGCCGGTGCCGATCTCCAGTACGCGATCTGTCTCGGTGAGATTCAAGGCGGCTGTCATGAGGGCGACGACGTAGGGTTGGGAGATCGTCTGCGCGGCGCCAATCGGCAGGGCGACGTTTTCCCAGGCGTGGTCTTGAAAGGCTGGTGGCACGAAGCGGTCGCGGGGCACGCGCCCAATTGCGGCAAGGACGCGTTCATCGTGAATCCCCTGCCCCCGGAGCTCGGCAATGAGCGATTGGATTTGCTGTGCGCGCGCCTCGTCGGGCGGAGCCATCGGTTCGCTCCCCCGTAGGTCAGCCGGACACGATCCCGGCGCCATGATCGCAGGCGGATTCGATTGTGGCAAATAGCCGCCAACGCCGCACATTCCTCGCATCGGAATTGCCGGTGATAGAGAACCGTGCTACCGTGCGCGATCACCAAGAGAAAGGAAGGGAGCGGCCCAATTGCCGCGCGAACCATGGCAAACACCAAGGTCGGATGTGGGCAGATCACGTGGACGGATGCTACTGAAGTGGAGATCCTAGCAGACATCTCCCAAGCCGGATACGAAGGAACTCCTCCTAATCTCTCCATTGATCGGTCGGCCGCGGAGACGAACGAGCTGTATCGGCAATACGGGCTTCACACCGCCCCGCCCTATTTCAGCGCGCGTTTCTGGCAAGAGGACGAACGAGATCGAGTCCTGGCCGAGGCAAAAAGGCATGCTCGCTTCGTCCGGGAGCTGGGATGCACCGAGCTCTACGTCGCGCCGAATGGATCGGACGACGTCATGCGCTCCGGGCGGACGCGTGCCCAAGCAGCCGGCCACGTCGAGCCGGATGACTCGCTGTCGGACGAGGAGTTCGAGCGATTCGCGGGTCTGCTCAATGAGGTCGGCGCGGTGACGCTCGGTGAAGGAGTCCGGAGCTGCTTTCACAACCACGTGGGAACGGTGATCGAGACGCCCGGCGAACTGGACCGATTATTGTCGTTGGTCGACGATGACCGGGTCTTCTTGGGATTGGATACCGGACACCTGGCCTGGGCCGGAGCCGATGTGACGGCCGTCTGCCGCCGGTACGCTGACCGGATTAAGACGATGCATTTCAAAGACATCGACGAGGACGTCAGAGTGCGCGGACACGCTGAGAGTTGGGACTATCGCACGTTTTCGCGCAATGGCATCTTCACCGAACTTGGCGAGGGACGCGTCGACTTTCCGACGATTTTGACCGTACTCGATAACGCCGGTTTTTCGGGCTGGCTGATCGTGGAAACCGACGTTACCCAGACAGCGAGTGCCCTGGAAAGTGCGACGATTAGCCGAAACTACTTGCGTGGTATCGGCGTCTAAGGCATTCAGCCCTCTCGACATGTCGAGCCGCGCCGAGGAAACCAGCTCCAAGTCGCTCAGCTCCAAAGCGTTTGTCACTTCATCGTGATGGGGAAGTCGCGCATTGGTGGTCCAGTGGTCCATCCAGTAGGTGCGCCATCCGTGTGCGGATGACCATTCTCAGCCCTAGAAGGGCTTCGTGCGTTCAGCCTTGGGTTTCAACCCGAGGTCCCATAGACGCCAAGTACGTGCCGGCTGGACCAATTAGAAGTCATAGGAAACGGGCACGACGTTGCCCGAGTCAATGGACTGGAAGATGGCCCGCGTAATTGCCAGCATCTGCTTACCTTCATGGAATCCGTATGGCGCCGGGTTTCCTGTAGCGACCGCTTCTGCAAAGAGCGTGGCTTGGAGTTGATGCAGGTCTTGCCGCTCGATCTCCACGGTTTGCGCCCGATCCAGTTCGTAAACGGTCAGGCCACTGTTGACCTCACCTTCGGCGCCGCCCTTTGGTCCGAATATACGGTCCGGATGGTGGCGCATCTTGCACCGCTCGGCGAGCCCCCATGAGGCGGTGAGTGTGCCGATGTCGCCCGATTCGTACTCGATGGTGACGACGCCGGTGTCGATGGCGAGCTCGGCGAATCCCGCGACTTCAGGTCGCTCGGTCGCCAGGATTCTGCCCTGGGCATAGACCGCCTTCGGTTTTGACCGGAAGACGGTTTGCCACAGCAGGAAGTAATGACACCCGGCATCCATGAATGGGCCGTTGTTCCCATTGCGGTCGTGCATCGCCCGCTTGGGGCGGACTTCTTGGAGCAGATCCGAGTTGAAGACCATCGGCCGACCGAAGCGACCCGCGGCGGCCCATTGCCGAAGCATGCCCACGCCAGCGGCGAGATTGCGCTGGAAACCAATGCCGAACGTCACGCCACTTCGCTTGACGGCGGCCTCCATCGCATTCGCCTCAGTGAAGCTCCTGGCAATCGGCTTCTCGACGAAAACGTGCTTGCCATGCTCCGCGGCGCAGATCGTCACCGGAGCATGGAAGGCGAGCGGCAGGCAGATGACGACGACGTTGACGCTCGCATCGGCGATGGCCTCCCGGTAGTCCGCGAAGACCCGTTCGACACCGAAACGTGTCGCCAATTCCTCGGCCCGTTTTGCGTTAAGGTCGGTGATGGAACTGACGTCGTGTCCGGTTGCTTGCCAGGCGTTGACGTGCCGGCTTCCCATGTCGCCTGCGCCGATGACGGCGACCTTGAACGGTGTACCCATCTTATCGCAGCCCTTCGCGCTAATACCTGACCGCCCCGGCCCACCCTTCGATGACGTGCCGTTGTATGTCGTCTGGTGATGTCGACGAAGACCGGGATCATCGTATCGCTGCACGGAGCGAAGTCAAACGTCGTTGCATCGGCCACCGGGGCGGCGATCGGCGAGGGGCGCGGGCCGCTCGTGGCCACGAATGCATCTGCACCGCCAGTGCTGACTGCATGTAGCATTGCGCGACAAGAGAGGCTCCGCGCCACATCGACGTTAGGCGATTCGGAGTCTCCAACCGTTGTCGTCGTGGGTGAGGAGGGACGGAGGGTGCCACGCGCACGGGTCGGGCAAGCTGACCGCGTCACCGTTATCGGACTGGGTCGATTCGGGTCAAATCTGGCTCGCACGTTGCACGAGTTGGGGTACGACGTGACGGCGATCGACCTCGACGAGCGAACGATTCAAGACGTTTCCGAATACGTGGCGTTGGCCGCGCAAGGCGACGGCACTGATGAGGATCTCTTGCGGTCGCTACAGGTCGAGCGTTCGGACGTCGTGATCGTTGCCTATGGCAGCATCGAAGCGAGTCTCATCGCGACCTTGTTGCTCAAACGCTTGGGCGCGCGCTGGGTGATCTCCAAGGCCAGCAACGCGCTACACGGTGACTTGTTGGCGAGGATCGGCGCTAATCGCGTGGTCTTTCCAGAACGGGATGACGCGATTCGATTGGCCCACGCGCTGGCGGTGCCGAGCATCACCGACTACATCTCCCTGACACCCAGCAGCGGCGTCGCCAAGTTCACCGTTCCCGACCATTTTGCCGGCCGCACGCTGGCGGACATGTACGCCGCACATAAGGCGAACCTCGCCGTGCTGTTAATCAAACGTCGTCAAACGGTTATCTCCTCCCCTGCGTCCGACGAGCGCATCCAAGCCGGTGACGAGCTCGTCGTCGTCGGACCGGACATCGCAATCGAGGCCTTTGTCGAGACGAAACCCGACGAGGACGGGGCGTGAGTTATCGAACTCCGCGCTACCGGCCGCAAGTGATCCGACGCGGGCCGCGCGCCTCGCACGAGATCGAACTGCCGGTGTTGGAAGATCGATCGCGCCCGCCCCACGCGCGTCATCACGCCAAGACGTTCGTCGGCGCGCTGGCGGCGCTCGTTGCGCTGGGCGCCACCCTACTGGCGACGCCGTGGACGGCCGAAAGCGGAGAGGCAACCTCGCCGGTCGACGCCCTATTCACCGCGGTTTCAGCAACTTCTGTCACCGGCTTGGTAACGGTCGACACCGCCGATCACTGGAATCTCCTGGGCGAGATCATCATCCTCGTCCTGATTCAGGCGGGCGGGATTGGATTCATGGTCGGCGCGAGCATCGTCCTGCAAGTGCTGAGGCGAGGGCAGACACGACTGCGCGACGCATTGCTGATGCAGGACGGGGCGCCGACGCTTTCTTTGCGTGAGGCCGTTGTGCTCTCCCGCCGCATTATCATTTTCACCGCCATTGTGGAAGGCGTGGGCGCGCTGCTTTTGACGATTCGCTTTGCTAAGGACTTGCCACTCCACGTCGCCTTGTGGCATGGGGTTTTTCATTCAATTGCGGCATTCTGCAACGCCGGGTTCGATCTGCAAGGCGGGTTTGCGTCATTGCAGCCCTATAACACCTCGGTGACCGTCAACGTGGTGATCATGTTGCTGATTCAGGCCGGGGCGCTCTCGTTTATCGTCTTCGAAGACATCTCGCGGAAGCGGCGCTGGTCAACCTTGGCGATTGACACCAAACTCGTGCTCATCGTCAATGCCGCGCTGCTCGCCACGGCAGCCATCCAAATAATGATCGCCGAGTGGCAAGGCGCCCTGGGCGACACGCCTGTTGCGTACCGGCCGTTGAGTGCGCTCTTTCAGAGCGTCGCAGCGAGAACCGCTGGATTCGCGACCGTCGACTTTGGTGAGGCCCACGTCGTCACGCTCTTCGTCTGGGTGGCGGTGATGCTCGTCGGCGGCGCCTCGGGATCGACCGCCGGCGGCGTCAAGCTGACGACGGTTGGCGTCATCGGCGCCGCGGTGATCTCGACACTTCGTGGCCGGGACGAGCCTCAGGTCTTCGGGCGGCGCATATCGGTACAGTTGGTCTTTCGCGCGATGACCGTCGTCGCGATCATGCTGATCGTGCATTTCCTGGCGACGCTATTGCTGGCGGCCACCGAGGATCTATTTGCCGACGGCAACGCGAGTTTCCTCGCGCTTATGTTCGAGGCAATGAGCGCGTTGGCGACGGTTGGGCTAACGACCGGGATCACGCCGTCGTTATCTGACGCGGGCAAGCTGTTACTTTGCGGCGTCATGTTCTTTGGCCGGGTGGGACCGCTCACCGCTGCCTACGCGCTTCAACGCCGGCAGCAAGCGATTCGATACCGGTTGCCGGAGGCGTCGGTGCGGATCGGGTGAAATGCCGGCGTTGGTGTTCCACAGAGATCAGGCAGGACGTCCGATTTCGACGTCTCCGCGCGCCCAGGCTTGTGATAACATACACAACGTTTCGGGCCGCGAACCGCATGGTTCCCGACGAGGGAGACCGAACGGTCCGAACGGAGCGCAAGCGTTCTTGGCGCCGGCAACTCGGTCACTCGGCGGCGCGGGAACGACCAGGGAGGGCAGGCTCGAGCGTGGAGGCCTTCGGCGACAACTGGCTCGTCATCGGGCTAATGACCATCGCCGCGTTCGCGATGGGGATGACCCTCCTGATCCTCAACTGGGTCGTAGCGCCGTCCAAACCCAATCCGGTCAAGTCCGCTCCGTATGAGAGCGGCGTGCCGGATGTGACCCCAGTCAAACCGCGATATACCCCCCGCTTCTACCTCGTTGCCATGCTCTTCGTCATCTTCGACATCGAAGCCATCTTCATCTTTCCGTGGGCGGTGATCCTCGATGAGCTCGGCGCCTACGGGTTCTGGGAGATGGTCTCCTTTATCGGTCTGCTCCTTGCCGGGTACGCGTACGCCTGGAAGAAGGGAGCCCTGGAATGGGTCTAATCGACGATCGTTTTGACAAGAACATCTTCGTCACCTCACTTGACTTCGTCTTCAACTGGGCGCGGCGGTCGTCGCTCTGGTGGTTGCAGTTCGGCTTGGCCTGTTGCGCGATCGAAATGATCTCCGCATCGATGGGACGGTTCGACCTCGCCGAGCGGTTCGGCATGCTCTATCGCGCCAGCCCGCGGCAGGCCGACCTGATGATCGTCGCCGGCACCGTCACCAAGAAGATGGCGCCGGTGGTGCGCACGCTCTACGACCAAATGCCGGAGCCGAAATGGGTGGTCAGCATGGGCAGCTGCGCCAACGTCGGCGGTCCATTCGATACCTATGCCGTCGTGCAAGGCGTCGACCAGGTCGTGCCGGTCGATATCTACGTTCCTGGTTGCCCGCCGGCGCCGGAATCGCTCTACTACGGCATCCTCGAACTCCAGAATAAGGTGATCAAGTACGAGTCGATGGCGAAGAAGCAGGGCACGGCGGCGGCCGAAGCGCAGCGGCGCGCGGAGCGCGAGGTCGCCCACGATGCGGCGCGGGCCTCGACCGATCGCCTGCCGTCCGTGGAAAGCCCCGAACCCGCACGCCTGGCATAACCGCCGGCGGCGACACACGAGGAGCAAACAGGGTGAGCGAGGGCAACTCGCCGAAAGAGCCCGGAGGACCAAATCCGGAGGTGACGCCGCGGGGCGGCCCACCGAATGCCGACCCGGCCGGTACCGCCGAGGCAGTGCTGCCGGGGTCGACGCCGCCGGACGCCGGCGGGGTCGAGGTGACGGCCGAGCATCCCGTGGCGAATATCGAAGCCGTCAAACAGGAAATGGACGAGGTCGGGACGGCCGACACTGATCCGTGGGGTCGCGGCCTCTACGTCGATCCCGACGTGGAGACGCATCCCGCGCTGCGAGAACTCCGGGCGGCTTTTGGCGATGCAATCGTTGACGTCGTTCGCTTCCGCGACGAGACGACAATCCACGTCGAGCGGACCAAACTGCGAGACATTTGCCTCTTCCTGCGCGACCACAACCGGCTGTCGTTCAACTTTCTGACCGACCTCACCGCGGTCGATATGTTGCGCCTGCGCGCGGAGCCGCGCTTTGATGTCGTCGCGCTCCTCTATTCGCTCAAGAATCGGGTCCGCCTCCGGATCAAGGCCGGCTGCAATGATGGCGATCCGGTGCCGTCGCTTGTGCCGCTCTGGAACGGCGCCAACTGGCTCGAACGCGAGACCTATGATATGTACGGCATCGTCTTCGACGGGCATCCGAACCTGAAGCGCATTCTGCTTGCCGATGATTGGGACGAAGGGTTTCCGCTGCGGAAGGACTACCCGCTACGCGGTTGGCGCGAGTTCCCGGTCTACAACACCGAGCGCACCATCCCGCGAGTCCGCACGCGCTGGACCGGAAGGGGAGTCTAGCCCCTATGAGCTTTACCGCCATCACGAAGGACCCGGATCGCGGTGCCGCGATCGACTATCAAGAGGAAGCGCCCGTAACCGGGACGCTCACCATCGAAGAAGAGCGCGTGCTCGAGACCGGCGAACGCCTGATCACCTTGAACATGGGGCCGCAGCACCCGAGCACGCACGGCGTGTTGCAAGTCATTCTCAAGCTCGACGGCGAGGTTATCACCGACTGCGACCCAGTCATCGGCTACCTGCATCGCGGGACCGAGAAGCTGGGCGAGGCGCATCGGTACGCGCAAGTTATCCCGTGGACCGACCGCACGGACTACGTCGCCGCACCGGCCAACAACCTTGGCTGCGCGATGGCCATCGAAAAACTGTGCGGTGTGACCGCGCCGGAGCGAGCCCAGTACTGGCGCGTGATCATGGCCGAACTGAGCCGGATTGCGTCGCATCTGGTCTGGCTCGGGACGCACGCGCTCGACATCGGCGCCCTCTCGATGTCGCTCTATTGTTTCCGTGAACGGGAGATTATCCTCGATATCTTCGAGGCGTTTTGCGGCGCTCGCTTGACGACGAACATGATGGAGATCGGCGGATTCTCGCGCACGATCCCGCCGATGCTGCCTGGTATGGTCCGCGATTTCCTGAACGTCTTCCCGGACCGGCAGCAAGAGTACGCCGACCTGCTCGACGCCAATCCGATCTGGATTGCGCGCACGAAGGGCATCGGCGTCATCACCAAAGAAGCAGCGATCTCATATTCCTTGACCGGCGCCTGCCTGCGCGGATCGGGCATCAACTACGATATCCGCAAGGCGATGCCGTACGCGATCTACGACCGGCTCGACTTCGAGGTACCGCTCGGTGAATATGGCGACGTCTACGATCGCTATCTCGTCCGCATGGAAGAGATGCGGCAGACGATCAAGATCATCCAGCAGTGCATTGACGCCGTCGAACCGATGGACACGCCGCTGATGGCCTACGAGTCGGCCTACGTCATGCCGCCCCACAAGGGAACGATGACGACGGCCGAGGACATGCAGCGGCACTTCGTCTGGGTGATCAAGGGGTTCGCGCCGCCGGTCGGGGAGGCGTATGCGGCAATCGAGCATCCGAAGGGCGAAAACGGCTACTACTTCGTTTCTGACGGCACGGCGCTGCCCTACCGCTGGCGGATCCGCTCACCGGATTTCGTCAATCTCGCGGTTCTGCCGCACATGGCGCAAGGCTCGATGCTGGCGGACGTGGTGGCGTTGATCGGAACGATCGACATCGTGCTTGGATCGGTGGATCGGTAGCGACGGGCCATCGGCGGCCTCTGCCATCAGCCATCAGCTACGTTGGGGGGCTGGTCGCTTGCGGATGCAGAGACGCGGTAAGATACTTTGCGGCGACCGGCGGTTGCCGGTCGTGGCATGTCTGGCGGTGATGGGCGCCGGACTTGACACACCCCCAACGTGCGGAACATCAAGGCTAACGGCCAACGGTTTATGGCTGACGGTTGACGGCTGAACGCTGAGGGCTCGTAACGCATGGACCAGCCGCTGTGGCTTACCTTCATCGTGGCGTTCATCTTCATGAACGTTCTCCTGGTCGGGATGGCGTACATGACCTTGTTCGAACGCAAGGTCCTGGCCGCAATGCAGGATCGGATGGGTCCAACCCGGACGGGACCGAAGGGAGTCCTGCAGCCGATCGCCGATGGCATCAAGCTCCTGGGCAAGGAAGACCTGATCCCGGCCGCGGCCGATAAGCTCGTCTTCTACTTTGCCCCACTCGTCATCTTCGTCACGGCCATCGTCTCCGTCGCCGTTATTCCGTTTGGCGGCGCCATTGAACTCTTCGGGCGCGATATCAATCTCTTCGCCGCCGACCTCAACGTCGGCGCGCTTTTTGTCCTCGCCTTTGGCGCAATCGGCGTCTACGGCATCATCTTGGGTGCATACGCGTCAGCCAATCGCTACTCGCTGTTGGGCGGGTTGCGCTCGGCCGCGCAAGTCGTCTCCTACGAGATCATCCTCGGATTGTCGCTTGTCGGCGTTTTCATCCTGGCAGGCTCGCTGAGCTTGCGCGATATCCTGCTGGAACAGCAAGACGACATCGTTATCTCCTTCGACCGTATTGGCCTCGACTGGTCGCTTTCGGTGGCGAACTGGTACATCCTCTCGCAGCCGCTGGCATTCGTGATCTTTATGATCGCCGCCGTCGCGGAGACGAACCGGGCGCCGTTCGACCTGCCGGAGGCGGAGACCGAATTGGTCTCCGGGTTCCACACCGAATACTCCGCATTCCGCTTTTCGTTCTACTTCCTCGGCGAATACATCAACATGATCATCATCTCGCTCTTCGCCAGCACGATCTTTCTGGGCGGGACGAGCGGTCCTGGGTCAACTACGTACTGGGGACTTGGCATCATTTGGCTGCTCGCCAAGACGGTCCTTTTCCTCTTCTTCTATGTTTGGCTACGCGGCACGCTGCCGCGCTTCCGTTACGATCAGCTCATGGGGATTGCCTGGAAGGTTCTCCTGCCGCTCGTCGTGGTCAATATCGTCTTGACCGCCTTTATCCGGCTGGTCGGCAATGGAGAGATCGACATTCCGCGGTGGTTCTGGTGGGCTGTCATCGGCGCGGCCGCCATTCTGGTGCTGGCGACGTCGTTTTGGCCCCGGCGAGCGCCCTACCCGGCGGGCGGGAGTTAGACGATGCCCTGGGACGTCATCATTTTCTATATGATCTCGGCCGTCTGTGTGCTCTGCGCGGGCGGAGTGGTGGTGGCTGCCAATCCAGTCCACTCGGCGATTTTTTTGGTGCTCTGCTTCTTCAATGTCGCCGGCATCTTCGTCATGCTCGGCGCCGAGTTTCTCGCCGTCGCCCAGGTGATCGTCTACACCGGGGCGATCATGGTGCTGGTGCTCTTCGTGCTGATGCTCGTCGATCCCGATGACTTGCCGGAGTTCCACGCGGCGCGGCCGGTGCAGCGCTATGTCGGGTTGTTGCTTGGCGTCATCCTGCTGTTGGAAGTCGGCATCGCGATCATCAATCGGTCGGTGATCGGTGGGGGCAGCGCGGCGACGCCCGAAAACATACAGGCCGTGGGCGGCAACACACAAGCGCTCGGCATGACGCTTTATTCCGATTTCCTCTTGCCGTTTGAGGTGATCTCATTGGTCCTCACCGTGGGCGTGATCGGCGCGATTGTCCTGGCTCTGCCGGAACGGCTGGCCGAGCAACTCGAACATCGCCGGGACACCATTTCGCTGGGGCACCCGCGCGGGACCGATCTCGCGCTGTCCGCGGGTCCGTTTGGTGAGACTCCCATGGCATCGGCCGAGACCGACGAAGCGCCGGTCCCTGGCGGGCGGCGAATGATCATGGTGAAAGACCCCGACCAGTACACGACGGTCGAGCGCCGCTAGCGGCACACGGAGACGACGAGCGACGATGGGCGAGTTATCGGTCGATCACTTTCTGTTCTTAAGCGCGGCGCTCTTCATCATTGGGATGATGGGCGTGCTCATCCGACGCAACGTCTTGATCATTTTCATGTGCGTCGAGCTGATGATCACCGCCGCCAACATTTCCCTGGTCGCGTTCGGCCGAGAGCTCGATTCGCTCGACGGACAGAGTTTCGCGATCTTTACCATCGCGGTGGCGGCCGCGGAAGCCGCGGTCGGGTTGGCGATCATCATCGCCCTCAGTCGCCGCGTGCATACGGTTGACGTCGACGAGTTCCGGACGTTGAGAGACTAGCAACTAGCTGCTAGCCGCTAGCCGAACTCGAACGGCGGGCTGGCATCTCGGAGGACACAGACGGTGCGGCACCCGATTGAGCTAGACGCTTGAAGCTAGGAGCTAGATGCTAGTGGCTGACTGGTTGTTCCTGATTCCGGCTCTGCCGTTGTTGGCGTTTGCCATCAACTTCTTGCTGGGCCGGTGGTACATCAAGGACAAAGCGCACTGGATCGCGGCGCCCGCGGTCTTCGGATCGTGGCTGGTTTCGCTGCTCGTCTTACTCGACATCCGAGATTCGGACCACGCGATTGCTCAGCACCTCTTCACCTGGATCCCGTCTGGCTCGTTCAACGTCGAGGCCAATCTCTATGCGGACCAACTGACGGCGGTCATGCTGATGGTCGTCACGACCGTTGGCCTACTCGTGCATGTCTACTCGGTCGGGTATATGCACGGCGACCCCGGCTATTACCGCTTTTTCTCCTATTTGCCCCTCTTCGTCTTTTCGATGTTGATGTTGGTGCTCGCCGACAACATGCTCCTGCTCTTCGTCTTCTGGGAGGCGGTCGGGCTCTGCTCGTATTTGCTCATCGGCTTCTGGTATCGCCGCCGCTCGGCGTCGAATGCGGCAAAAAAGGCGTTCATCGTCAACCGAATCGGCGACCTTGGCTTCGGTCTGGGGATCATGCTCACGTTCTGGACCTTCGGCACGATCGAGTTCTACGGCGGCGACGGCATCTTCGCCCGCGCGCCTGAGATTGCGACCGGGACGATGACCGGCATTGCGCTGCTCCTCTTCGCCGGCGCCATCGGTAAGAGCGCGCAGTTTCCGTTACACGTCTGGCTGCCGGACGCGATGGAGGGTCCGACACCGGTTTCGGCGCTGATCCACGCCGCGACGATGGTGACCGCCGGTATCTATATGGTCGCCCGGTGCCATCCGATCTTCATCGAATCGACGACCGCGATGTGGACCGTGGCCACGATTGGGGCGTTTACCGCGCTGATGGCGGCGACGATCGCCATCACCCAGAACGACATCAAGCGCATCGTCGCCTACTCGACGGTTAGCCAGCTTGGCTACATGGCGTTTGCGCTCGGGACTGGCGCCTGGGTCGCCGCTATCTTCCATCTGATGACGCATGCGTTTTTCAAAGGCTTGCTCTTCCTCGGCTGCGGCAGCGTCATCCATGGCGTGCACGAAGAGCAAAACATCCAGAACATGGGCGGCCTGCGGCAGAAGATGCCGGTCACGTTTTGGACCTTCTTGATTGCGTCGCTCGCAAACGCCGGCGTCGTCCCTCTCGCCGGCTTCTGGAGCAAGGACGAGGTGATAGTCGGCGCCTGGATCAGCGAAGTCTTCCCGAGCTGGGGCAACGTCATCGCGGTCGTCGGCTTGTTGGCCGCATTCTTGACGGCGCTCTATATGTTCCGGCTCGTCTTCCTGACCTTCTTCACCGCGCCGCGCTACGACACCGTGCA
>JBOGUE010000681.1:0-8769 GCA_050695955.1 Thermomicrobiales bacterium
CTCTTCAACTACATCCTGGGCGGCCGGGGGACGACGATGATCCCGGTCTTCCTCGCCACCGGCCTCAACCAGGGCGGCAGCGTCGATTGGACCTTCATCGCCTCGCTCTCGTTGATCTTCATGCTGCCGCCGATCGTCGCCATCTTCCTCTTCCAGAAGTACCTCCTCGTCGGCATGACCTTCGGTACCGTCCGAGGGGAGGTGTAGGCGGATGAAATCTCGCCTCCCCTTCGCCGCCCGCTTTCAGGGGCTGCTCATCCTGGTGATGTTCGCCGGGTTGGTCCTGATTGCGCAGGGGGCGAACAAGTCGCTCTACCAGATCGGGTTGCCGTTGTTGGTGCTGGCGGCGTTCCTCCAGATCGCCTTCGGCAACATCTCGCCCGCGGCCGGGTTCTGGCGGTCGCTGAAGCTGCTGGCCATCACCTGGGTCATCGTCGTCGCGGTTTTCGTGCTGGGTGTCCTGCTTGCTCCAACCCTGATCGAACTGACACGATAGGTTTGTGATGGCCACGGATGCTGACACCCAGCCCATCGTCGAGTTTCGCGGCGTCGGCAAGACCTACGGCCGGACGGCGATCCTCGCCGGCGTCAATCTGACCGTTGATGCCGGCGACTTCACGGTACTGTATGGCCCGCCCGCGTCCGGAAAGACCGTCCTGCTGCGCTGTCTGCTGGGCCTGGAGCACCCAACGGAGGGTGGGATCCGGCTGCGGGGCGAGGACGTCACGACGAGGGCCGCGGCCGAGCGCAACGTCGGCTACGTACCGCAGTCCTTCGCCCTCTACCCCCATCTCAGCGTCCACGACAACATCGCCTACCCGTTGCGTCTGGCCGGGGTGGGCAAGCGGGACGTGGAGCCGGAGGTCTCCCAGGCCGCCGAGATGCTGAAGATCGCGGACCTGCTCGGCAAGCGGCCCGATCAACTCTCCGGCGGCCAGAAGCAGCGCGTCGCCATCGCCCGCGGCATCGTCAAGCGGACCGACCTCTTCGTCCTCGACGACCCATTGGCGGGGCTCGACTTCAAGCTGCGCGAACAGCTCTTCGACGATCTGCGGCAGATGCAGCAGGCGTGGAACGTTGCCTTCCTCTATAGCACCTCCGATCCGATCGAGGCGATGACCCTGGCGGAGACGATCGCGTTGCTGGACGGAGGATCCGTGCAGGAAGTCGGCCCGCCGGAGCGGCTCTACGACGTGCCGCAACGGACGGAGACAATGCGCCTGCTCGGTTTCCCGCGGGCGAATCTCCTTCGGGGCCGCATCACCGCGCGACCGGACGGGCTGTGGTGCAGCGCCGGCCCGTTCGAATTCCCGGTTGCCGCGGGTCACGGCAGCGGCACCTATTGGGATGGGGCGACCATTGAGGTCGGTATCCGGCCGGAGAGCATCGCGCTCGAGGCCGCCGATCCTTCTGCTGGGCAACTTCGTGCCCAGGCACAGGTGCTCCTGCGTGAGGACCTGGGTGGAGAGGAAATCGTCTATCTCGAAACCCGCGCCGCAACGCTGACAAGTGTCGTCCGCCACGACGCGCTCGCGGCGCCGCTTGGCGACGAGACCGTGATCGGGCTCGACCCGCGCGCGGCAATTCTCTTCGCGCCGGACGGGGCGCGGATCGGGCAGGGGGCGACGGCCGCTCATGGCTGAGATCCGCGTCGAAGGGCTGACCAAGACATATAAGGACGTTGTCGCCGTTGACGACGTCACCTTCGCCTTCCCTGAGTCGGAGGTGACGTGTCTGCTCGGGCCGTCCGGCTGCGGCAAGACGACGCTGATGCGGATGATCGCCGGGTTGGAGACGCCGACCCGCGGCGAGATCTTCTTCGGCGAGCAGCGCGTGACTCGCCTCAAGCCGAGCAGGCGCGACGTGGGGATGGTTTTTCAGTACCCGGTCGTCTACCGCGGCATCAGCGTCGCCCGTAACATCGAGCTGCCGCTGCTAGCGGCGAAACTCGACCGGATCGAACGAATGCGGCGGATCCATACCGTCGCCGAAATCTTGGGGTTGGAGGAGAGCCTCGACCAAGACGTGGGCCGGCTCGACAACGGGACGCGGCAGAAGGTCGCCGTCGCCCGCGCCGTCGCCAGGCAACCGCGGATCGTCCTCTTCGACGAGCCGATCACCAACGTCGACGCGACTGCGAAGCTGCAACTCAAGCGCGCCTTCAAGGAGTTGACGCGCCAGCTCCGGCAAACCATCGTCTACGTCACCCACGACCAGACCGAGGCGATGACCCTGGCGGACCGCATTGCACTGATGCAGGACGGTAAGATCGTGCAGTGCGATGCGCCGCGCGAGCTCTATAACCACCCGGCCGACGTGTTTGGTGGCTGGTTCTTGGGCAACCCCGGCATGAACTTCTTCGTGGCAACTGTTGAGCATCGAGATGGTGGCCGTGAACTCGTCTCGCCGCTCTTCGCCGCCCCGGCGCCGGTCACCGGCGAACACTCAGCGAGCAACGTCACGATTGGCATCCGGCCGGAGCGCGTGCGGCTTTACCGGCAACCGTCGCCCGGCGCCGTCGAGGCGCGGGTCGTCCGGAGCTCGATCACGATCGGTCGGCAGGTTTTAGTCACGCTGGAGTGCAATGGGCAGCCTCTCAAGGCTAAGGTGTCACCGGCGACCGGGCGTAATCTGCCTGACGCGGTCTGGATTGCACTGCCGCGCGCCGACTTCGTGGTGTTCGACTCCGACGGACATCGGGCCGACCTGCGACCAGCGATTGCCGCTCCTGTCATCGGGTGACTTGACGTATAGTCTCGATCCTCCTATAAGGACCTAAGCACATCTATGCACCACTTTCCGAATGGAGAAGGAGCCATGAGCACGGCGACCGACACCGAGTTTCTGACCGTTGCCGAGGCGGCGGCGATCCTGAAGGTGGATCGCTCGACCGTTCGCCGCTGGATCGACCGTGGCGATCTGCCCGCCGTTCGTGTGGGGCAGCGGTCGCTACGGGTCCGCCGCAACGATCTGGATCGCGTGATTGAGCCGGCCCGTCCTGTGACCAAGGCCGACGAGATTGCGTGACTGGAGGCGAAGCGGATGACGCCTGAAGAACAAGCACGGGCCTTCGCAGCGATCGAGAGCGCCCGCGCGTTGCGACAGGAACTGTTTGAGAAGTATGGTCTCTTCTCCCCGTCGTGGGAGATCATTCAGGAGATGAGAGAGGAACGGGACGTGCAGCTCTGGCAGGCCGTAACCGGATCGTATGACGAACGCGGCGAGTAGCGTCTGTGATCCGCGTTGATTCGTCTGTCGCGGCGAAGTGGGTTCTCCCCGAAGACTGGTCTGATCGTGCCGAATCGCTCCTACGCGACGTAACAACGAGTGGGAGGACGATGATCGCCCCCGCACTCTTCCGATTTGAGATCATCAACATCGTCCGGCAGCGCGTGCAGCGCCTTGGCATGCCGTGGGCAGAGGCCGACGACGTGTTGAATCGCTTTCTCTCGTTTCCGGTTGAACCGCGTCAACCAGCCGAACTTCACCAGCGTGCGCTGAGGTTGACGAATCAATACGCTCTGCCAGCGGCATACGATGCCCACAACGTTGTCATCGCGCAGGAGTACGGCTGCGATCTGTGGACCGACGACCAACGACTGCTTCGAGCAGTGGGCCATGCGTTCCCCTTCGTCCGCTGGATCGGCGGCTATCAGGTCACGAGTCCAGGCGCCTAGAGCAGGTTGCACAATGGTTGGCGGTGTGGCGCCGTCGCGGGCATGCCCCGTGCTTCCGCGATTGACCTCCGTCAATGCTTGGTCAGGGAGCGGCCCCGGCGCATGAACGTGCAAGGACGACTCCGCCAGTTGATCGACCAGCAGCAGAGCCGCCTCCGCGCGGGCGTTCCACCCGACCGCCAGGCGGCCATCCTCGCACTCCTCCGCATCCAGGACCGGCTGCCGCACTCGCCCGGTATCGAGCCGCTGCCCGACCTCGTCACCGGGCGTCGCCTCGCCGACCTGGGCGGGAACAAGGCGCTTCAGCTCTGTTTCGAATCCACCGGCGACGACGCAACGGCAGCGCCAGCTTCGACGGAGTCGTTAGGCGTGCCTTCGACGGAGTCGTTAGGCTTGCCTTCGACCAGCGATGGGTTGGACGGCTGGGGGGAACGCTTTCTGCAGGAGTGCGGCCGGCTGGCCGAGGCAGAGCTGGTCCTGGCGCACTGCGAGACCGGCTTCATGCGGCTGGTCGATGACGGCAACGGAGCCAACGGGACGTTCGACGCCTGGATCGCGACGAAGCGGGCGCCGACGAGCTGGCAGGAGCGCGCGGATATCGATTGGTGGGCCTCGTGGCTTGCCAAGCGTCATGAGCCCGAGTTGCGCGCTTTATCCGAGCGGCCGGACACGGAGCGCGGCGATCCCGAATACGACGCGTTGTACCGCCGGTTAGCAAACGTGCACCTGCAGATGATGGCGTATCAACTCGGCTATCCGCCCGCCGCCGCGATCGACGGCTGCCCCGTCCAGACCTATCGCGACGTCTTGGGTCGGCTCATCGGGTGGGCGCTCCAGGCGCGCGACCGCGGAGAAGCGGCGGCGCCGCGATCCGAGCGCTCCCTGGTCGCCTCGATTGCTTCCGCCCTCGCCGTCGATCCCGCGGTCATCGGCCAGGTCGTCGCCGCCTTCACGCTCGACCGCGAGAGCGCGGCCTATCACGCCGCCGTGCCCGGCATCGCGGCCGCACCGCTGGTGCGAGTCGCCCCGGACCGGCTCGTCTGGTCGGTCCACGGGCTGACGACGGAGCCGCTGCTCTTTCTGACTCGCGAGCTCAGACGACGCGACGCGCAGGCGTACCACAACACCGCCCATCTCCGGGAGGATGACTTCCGCCAAGACCTTTACGCGCTCTTCTCGGATAAGCGGTTCGTGACGAGCGCCGGCAGGATCAAGCTCAGGCGAGACGACGGCGACGTGCGCACCGACATCGACGCCGTTGTCTTCGATCGCAAGACCGGCGCCCTCGGCCTCTTCGAACTGAAGTCGCAGGACCCCTTCGCCCGGTCGACCGCCGAGCTGGCCCGCCAGCGCGACAACGTCCTCTACGCCAACCGCCAGATCTCCGGCATGCTCGACTGGCTGAAGCGGCATGGCGCCGATGAGGTCCTCGGCCGCGTTGACACCCGGACCGCCAAGACCTTTCGGGTGCAGAAGGTCTACCCCTTCGTGCTCGGCCGCTACCTCGCGCACTTCAGCGACGGCCCGGCGCCGGACCGTCGCGCCGCCTGGGGGACCTGGCCCCAACTCCTGCGCCTCCTCGACACCCAACCGATCCGCCCCTCTGACGCCAACCCCCTCGCCTCCCTCTTCGCCCGCCTCACCAAAGACACCCCCCTCCTCCGCCCACCCACCGACGATCCCCCGGAGCTGGCGCGCGAGATCGCCATCGGCGCCGCCCGCCTCGTCATCCATCCATCCTACGCCGCCTTCCAGGCGCGCGGCTGTTGAGCGCGGCTCGCCCTCACGCGAGCGCGGTCGTCATCAAGGTTGACCGGGTTCGGGGGAAGCGGCAAGCCGGTGTGGCGGAAGAAGGCGCGGGCGTCAACTGGGGTCACGGTGGCCAGGGCGGGGCCGGCCGCGGCGAGCATCGCTGGGGGGAGGAGTGGGCTTCGGCCCGGCGTAGCGCTTGCTAGACCGTGGCGACGGCCAGCGCGATCGGGTTGGGGTCCGGCGAGGAGGGCGGCAGGAAGCGCGGCTGGCAGCCGCCGGCCCCGATGCGGGCGCGCACTGATGCCGAGGTCGAGCGCACCCTCGGCCGCCGTCAGGCCGGTATCCCGTGCCCACGGCGTCCGCTCACGGAGGTCGATCGCGGAGGCGCGAGGCATGCCCGCGACGGCGCCACACCGCCCACCATTGTGCACCCTACTCGAGTCAAATCCCATCACCTTGCCCGCTGGCGCTCCCGAAACGCGGCGACGTTGTAGCGGTTGGCGCAGCGGTCGGAGCAGAAGCGGCGGGAAGCATTGCGCGAGGTGTCGACGAACGCCTCTTGGCAGGGAGGCGAGGCGCAGATGTGCAGGCGATCCAAGCCGTAGCGCTGGAGCGCCGCGGCGAGGCCCAGCGTCGTTTCGATTGCAAGCCGCGCCATCGGCGGTGTGTCGGGATTGACCGAGAGCTCGGTGTGCCAGACGCCGTCATCGTCCGGCGCGACTCGCGGTCGCACGCTGACCCCGTCCAGCAGGCCATTCAGCACGGCCGCGGCCGCGCGCGTGTCCACCGCCGCGAAGACCGCGCGTAGGTGATCGCGAAGCTCCCGCGCGCTGCGTAGGTCCCCGTCGTCAAGTGTCCCTTCAACGTTGATCTCTCGGCTGACGAAGAACCGCGCCAGGTCCGCGGGCGTGCGCAACGACTCCGGCTCGTCGAAGTACGGGTCGAAGGTATTGATCAGGTCGAGTGCGAGGGTCGGCCACGCTTCCATGTAAGCACTCACAAGCCATTGACAGCGTACACGCGTGTTGGTAGGGTAAGGATTGTGTGAAATGAGAATCCTTACTTGCGACAGCGTACTCGATCGAGGTGATGAGGTCAATGGGAAGCGGCATGGCGAGTTTGAGAGCGGTCGTCAATCCAGGGCGTCTCTTGCCGGCAGCGACGATGGGGCAGAGTTTCCCGGCGCTCTGGGGCGGTTCGACGGCGTCCAACCTCGCGGACGGAGTCTTTCAGGTGACATTGCCGTTGCTGGCCGTGAGCCTGACCGGATCGCCGGCGTCGGTGGCGGGTGTGACCTTCGCGCTGACCCTACCGTGGCTGCTTTTCGCGTTGCTCGCGGGTGCGCTCATCGATCGGCTCGACCGGCGGCGGACGATGGTCGCCGCCAACCTGCTGCGTGGCGGCGCTATTGGCATCCTTGTCGTTGCGGTCGCACTCGGTGCGGTCACGCTCCCGGTCGTGTACCTCGCGGCCTTCGCGCTCGGTACGGCGGAGACGTTCGCCGACACGGCGGCGCAGGCAATTCTGCCGTCGGTGGTGGCCGGCCACCAACTCGAAGGCGCGAATGCCCGGCTGCTCGGGGCGCAGACGGTCGCCAACGGATTCATCGGGCCACCGCTCGGCGGCGCCCTGGCCGGCATCGGCATCGCGCTCGCCATGGGCACGAGCGCGGCGCTCTACCTGGTGGCTGCCGGCACACTGGTGCTGCTGCGTGGCGCGTTCCGTCCGGCGCAGACGGCGGAGCGACGGCTGCGGGCCGAGATCGGCGCAGGATTGCGCTTCCTCTGGGGCCATGCCCTGTTGCGGACGCTGGCGCTGATCGTCTTTGTGATGAACCTCGGCTGGGCCGCCTGGATGTCGGTCCTGGTCTTGTACGCCGTAGAGCCGGGGCCGATGGGCCTCTCGTCATTCGGCTATGGTCTGCTCTTGACCGCGATCGGCATCGGCGGTGTGATCGGAACCGTGGTTGCCGTGCCGGCGATGCGTTTGCTCGGGCGGCGCTGGGCGATTGGGGTCGACATCCTGGGTACGATCGTGATGGTCGGGATGCCCGCGCTGACGGCGAATCCATGGTTGGTCGGCGTGGCGGCGGTCGTCGGCGGGGTCGGCGCGACGATGTGGGGGGTGGTCGTGACCTCGGTTCGCCAGCAGGCGGTGCCTGACGCCTTGCTCGGGCGGGTGAGCAGCGCCTTCCGCCTCTGCGGCTTCGGCGCCTTCGCCGTCGGTTCGCTCCTGGCCGGTGGCATCGCCGAGGTCGCCGGATTGCGCGCGGTCTTCGCGGTCTGCGGCGCCCTCAGCGTCTTCCTCTTCTTGCCATTCTTCGCGGTCGTGACCGACCAGGCACTGGCCACCGCCAAGCGGACCGGTACGTAACGCCCCGTCATCGACACATTCATCGGGTTGCGGCGCGTGCACGATGCCAGTCATCTCTTGCGCCGCCTCATCTCTATCGCAACGCCATCGCGCTTGCGGATCGGTTCGGGCTCGCGGCGGCATTTGACGCTCACTATGTTGTGCTTGCGCAAGAACACGGCTGCGATCTCTGGACTGACGATCAAAAGCTGCCGCGGCAGTCAAATAACGGTTTGCTTTTTGTCCGCTGGAGCGGCGATTATGAGGCGTCGACGCCATCGATTGGATGAGGTTGCCGGGAACCTGTGCAGCTGATCTGACCCACTACACAGAGGATGAGATGAGCGACGCTGAGCGCCACGACGCCTTAGATCCCTCCGACCC
The DNA here is from genome assembly GCA_050695955.1 of Thermomicrobiales bacterium. Lineage (GTDB taxonomy): Bacteria > Chloroflexota > Chloroflexia > Thermomicrobiales > UBA6265 > JBOGUF01. The sequence goes on from JBOGUE010000681.1 coordinate 8,166, forward strand.
TGTCTTGGTCCTGGTCAAACACGCGATGCCTGTTCTTGTGCCGGATGTCCCGGCACGCCGGTGGGTGCTGGGCGAACCGGATGCGGTCGTCCACGGCGAGAAGTCCGCGACGACCGCGCGGCGTCGGTTCGCGGCCGCCGTGGATGGTCTCCTCGACGGCCATCCGGACACGAACCTCATTGTCGTCGCCCATGGCACGGTGATCTCGCTCTTCGTGGCCGCGCGGGCGGAGGTGGACCCGTTCGCTCTGTGGCGGCGGTTGACCTGTCCCTCCTATGTCGTCCTCGCGCGACCGGCCTATGGTCTGCTGGACATCGTCGAGCGCGTTGGCAATGGCGCTTAGGACACGTGTCCTGGCGACGCCTCAGTAGTGCGGCGACTGAACGACGCCGAGCGGCACGCCGTCGCCGTCGTAGGCGTTGACCGTGAGCTTCGGCAGGCGGGCATACTCCTCCACTGCCGGTCCCTCGACGACCAACGAACGGCCCGATGCCTCCTGATCGATCTGTCCGCTGACGCGGACGCGAACCGCTTCCGACGTCGCACCGACGAGGTAGTACCAAGCGCCGGACGGAGCCCGCCACCACTTTCCGATCACGATGCC
>JBOGUE010000682.1:0-14595 GCA_050695955.1 Thermomicrobiales bacterium
CCCATCGGTTATTTGGTTGTCGTTCGCGACCGCTACGTCAAGTTGTACCAGTCGCAGACGACCTCTTGGCCGGCGGTCGTGGTGAAGGTGACAGACGTGGTGTCGTCGATCGGTCCGTTCCACAGAACTTCGCCGGTCACCTGGTTCGAACAGAAGACGTACGCGCCGTCGTACTGCATCCAGACGTCGATGTCCTGCTTCAGCTCGTGCGTCCCCTGCCCTGGTTCCCAGGTTGCGACGCCGTTGGCATCCGTTATCCGCGTGACACCCGCGACAAAGAACGGCGATCCGCTCAGGCGGTCGTCGTGACACTCGCCGAAGATGTCCCACACCTCGCTATCGCAGACGGCGTTATGCACAGTGATGCGCGCCCCGTGGCTTGCTGTCTGGAAATCATCCTGGGCTGAGGCTGACGGTGTCAAACCGCCCCCGAACAGACCGACGGCCAACAGCACAGCGGCCAGCAGAGGCGCGAAAAGACGTGTGGATCGCAACCGCATGACGGTCACTCCTTTCTGCGCGCTTGCGCGGCAAGAAGCTTGTGACGGAAAGCGCGCGCATCGACTCCCGGGTGCGTCTTCACGCGCCGCTCCCAGCGTTGGGAGGAGGATCCGGGATCGCGTCCAACCCCGTCCCCTCAGACACTAGAACGCCACGTCGCGTGCCACGGTTCCGTCATGCGCAATATTGCGTAGACTGCAATTATGCAGTGGCGCCAAAGCCAGGTAGGCTACTGTTCCTTGGCAATCGCCACGATGCCGACGTCCTCGACGCCGATGGCGCGCGGTTGGACGTTGAAGCTCCATATTCAGTTTGATGAGGGTTCGCGGTCAATCGCCGCTTGTTCGGTGAGTTCGACGGGAACTGGTCGGGTGGTCGTCGCTCTTTTGATTGATCTCCCGTGGTGGCGTTGAAGGTCCGCCGACAAGCCGCAAATCATTGCTGGCCCCTGAAGGCGCTGGATCCTCATTGCCCGAGGCTCTCGATGCATCGAGAGCAGCGCGTTTGACATATTCAGCCCACGACAATCCGGCCGCCTTGGCCGCGCGGTCGATCAGCCGAAGGCTGTCCATGTTTAGGCGAATGGAGATGACCGCGCCAGCCTCGGGATCCACTGTTTTTGGAATCGGCGTGGTGGACCAGCCCTGAGCTTTCCAATCCTCCTCTTGTTCAATCGCATGAAACTCGGGAGCTGGTTTGTTATCCACTTAATCCTCCGCTGCAAACGCCACGATCCCCACGCCCTCGACGCCGATGGCGCGCGGTTGGAGGTGGAGGCTGGTGACATTGATGCCGGCGAAGGGGCGGATGCCGAAGAGGCGGCCGAGGTGGTCCTGGGGTCGGTTATAGCCCTTGATCAGGGGGGTGACCCAGGCCACCAATTCGACCCGAATGTCGACCTCGCGATCGTCGCCGGTCGCCTGTTGGTGGCGACGCAAGTAGTCCTCCGCCGCCGCGCGGCCGACCACGACCGCGCTCTCGCCGACCGCCTGGCTCATCGTCGCTTTGTCGATGATGTCGTCCGCCCCCGCCGCGCGAATCATCAAGATCGGACGCTCGATACCGGACTGCGCGGCGAGTTGGGGCGCCACGATGCCGTCGACGACGTCTTGCACCGCTTCGAGGTCGGCGCTCATCACTACATCTCCTTCGCCAGTATACGAAGGGATAACGAACGCGCCGGGCGGATAGGGCATCGCTTGGTCGTGTAACCGCGTCTTCTTGAGCAGGATCGCCGGGATACCGGCGACAATCGAGTACATCGCCCCGACCGGGTAGCCCGACATCCCCGGCACCAGCAGGAGATCGACCCGGCGCTCCCTGAGATGCGCCGCCGCCTCTGAGACGTGCGCGGATGCGTACTCCGGCCGCGTGGCCGTTTTCAGCAAGCTGCCGTACTCGATGCCGACCCCGCCGCCCGGAAACACCTTCGTGCAGCCAAGCCGCAGCAAGCCGCGCAGGAGTGCCCGTGAGCCAGGTGTAAGCGACGAGACCTCGATGGCCGCGTCGGACTCGGCATACGGGATGGCGTCGAAGAGATTCAGCTCGAGGGATTGCACGCGTTCTTCACGGGGACGCTCGTAGCGCGGCAGCGTCAGTGTGCTTGGTGCGATCGACTGCGCCGCCGTCTCTCCTCGTTCGTCCGGCATTCCCTCGTCCCCCTCCGCATTTGCCGATCAATGCGCGCTAGCGCTCAGTTGCCGCGTATGATAAACGCCGCCGACTTCCCGCTAATCGCCGATGGGGCAACGCGTGGCCACGCTGCTGATTCGCAACGCCGACCTGCTGACGACGATGGACGACGCCGGATCTCGCATCCCGGACGGCGCCGTCTACGTTGAGGACCAGGTCATCCGCCAGGTTGGCCCGACCGCCGCGCTCCCCGGCACGGCGGACCGCGTGATCGACGCTCGCGGCATGGTCATCTTGCCCGGTCTGATCAACACTCACCACCATTTCTTCCAAACCCTGACCCGCGCCGTTCCGGCCGCACAGAACGCCAAGCTCTTCGACTGGCTCGTCACCCATTACCCGATCTGGGCAGGGATGACGCCAGAGGCGATCGCGGTCAGCACGCGGATCGCCATCGCCGAGCTTATGCGCTCCGGCTGCACCACGGCCAGTGACCACGGCTATCTGTGGCCGAACGGCGCCCGCCTCGACGACCAGATCGAAGCAGCGCGGGAGACCGGCATCCGCTTCCATGCCTCTCGCGGCTCGATGTCGGTTGGCGAATCCCAAGGCGGGCTGCCGCCTGACCGCGTCGTCGAGGACGAAACCGAGATCCTGCGCGATTCCCGCCGCCTGATCGAGACCTACCACGACCCGAAGCGGTACGCCATGCTGCGGATCGTTCTGGCGCCCTGCTCGCCCTTTTCCGTCTCGCCCGACCTCATGCGCGAGAGCGCCGAGCTTGCTCGGTCCTCCGGCGTGCAGCTTCACACGCACTTGGCGGAGACGAGCGACGAGGAAGCGTACTGCCGAGAGGTATTCGGCAAGACGCCGGTCGAGCTGGCCGAGGAGCTTGGTTGGACCGGACCGGACGTTTGGCACGCCCACATGGTTCACGCCCACCCGCCGGAGATCGCCCGCCTCGGGGCAAGCCGGACCGGCGCGGCGCACTGTCCGACTTCGAACATGCGTCTGGCCTCCGGCATCGCGCCGGTCCGCGCCTGGCTCGACGCCGGTATGCGCGTCGGCCTCGGCGTCGACGGCTCCGCTTCGAACGATTGCAGCCACCTGCTCGGCGAAGCCCGTCAGGCGATGCTCCTGCAACGCGTCGCCCACGGCCCGGCCGCGATGACCGCGGAGGAGGCGTTGCGCTTAGCGACCCGCGGCGGCGCGGAGGTGCTCGGCCGCGACGACGTCGGCGCCCTCGCCCCCGGTATGGCCGCCGACCTGATCGGATACCGCCTGGACACGCTGGAGATGGCCGGCGGCGCAATCCACGACCCGCTCGCCGCCCTCGTCTTCTGCCGCCCGCCGAACGTCGACCTGAGCGTGATCAACGGCAAGATACAGATCGAGGACGGCGAGTTCGTGGACCTGGACGTCGGGCCGCTGATCGAACGGCATAACGCGATTGCGCGGGCGCTGGTACGAGGAGAGTTGAGTTAGCGGTTACTCGAAAAGGACGTCGAGGTCGATAGTGACGCCGGGAAGCGAGCGGAGTTCGATGATTCCGCCCTGGTAAAAGCTCGGCTCGTAAGAACCGTCGGGTTGGCGTCGCCAGGCGGTCACCGCCCGCTCGAACGGATGAATACGCCAGATCTCCTCATCACCACGCAATTGGTACTCGGGGAGTTTTTCGTTGATGTCGTAGTCGTCGGTCGATTGTGACCATATCTCGACGACGAGCGGTAACGGTTGATCGTAGATTTCAAGCGTTCCAGGTCGTCCTCGAAACCTCACTTCCATTTCAACCGGAACGATGACGACATCTGGAATGAATACGCTTCCAGGAGCTGAGGCACGGCGTACGCGCGTCCCGTTCGTCTTGAGCTTGAACGTGCCACGATCAAGCTGAGGCTGGAGGAGATGCGCGAGATAGAACGTGAGGTCGGTATGTTCAGCCCCCATACCGGGTTTCTCCCGGAGGCGTCCCTTGTGGAGTTCCCACTGTCCCTCCGCATCTTCGAGCGCCAACCTTTCGTACGTCCGCTCGCTCACCGGCATGACTGGCTCCTGGCCGAGGCGTTCGTTCCTGCTCTCTGTTCGTCGTAAGATACGGCCTTGCCACTCCGGTTGCTACTCTGGAGCATCAATGTCTGAGGATCAACCAGTTCACGAACAACCATCAGCCCGAGAACCGGAGTTCGATATTCGCCGCGGGCTGAAGATCCTGCTCATCGTCGGCGGGATTGTGGTAATTATCTCGATGATCTGTATCGGTTTTTGGCCGTCAACTCCGTGAGCTGTACTGGCGAGTTGGGCCGAGTGCCGACGACGGCGGCCCGCGGGCGACGATGGCAGACGACGGAGCCTCGGAGGCAGGGGCGGGGCACGCCGGCTGGTCATCCGCCGAGCCGGGCCGCTCGGGATTCATGATCCAGAGGATGATCGTCTCCGCCGAGCAATTGACCTGGCCCTTGCCGACGTAGCGGTATCCCAGGCTCCCGTTGCCAGGCGGCAGGTCGTCCGCGCGTCGTGCAATATGAAAGAAGATGCTGCTGAGATCACTGTCTGGTTCGGGGTAGACCCCGATATCGACAAGTTGCCACCGTTCGCCGCGAGCCTGTCGCTCTGCGAAGTACGGGGGCAACGTTTCCTCCGCCGAACCGATAACTGCGTCCGGGCCGGCCGAGGCGAAGCCGCTGGCCGGATCATACGCAAAGAATTCTGACCGACCGTCCGCGCTGCCAATGTCCCCCACGCCGAACCACTTGAAATCGGAGCCAAAGACGCTCATTGTCCGATCCTCATCCCCCCACTTGAATGCGTCGACGAAGCTGGCGACGATCGTTGCCGTCCGCCGAGGACCGCATGCCGACGCTTCCCCGCCATTGCGTGTTACCACGACCGCCGGAAGCGCTTTGGGCGACGGGGTTGCTTCACTCACTGCTGCCACCGGTGCGATCCCAGATCCGGCAAGCAAGAGCGCCAGCAATAGACCGCCCGTCAACGGCATGGGTATGCGAGGCACCAGCGTTCCTCCAATATCTAACCTGACCCCCTCGTATACCTTCAGTCGAACAGCGCCTCCAGTTCAATGGCGACGCCTGGCAAGCCTATGGGTTCCACCGTACCAGTCCGGAACACGTCCTTCGAGTAGCGGCCGTCGGGTTGGCGGCGCCAGGCGGTCAATGTGCGGTCGAACGGATGCACATGCCAGATTTCCAGATCGCCGCGCCGCTGATACACCGGCAGTTTCTCTTTGAGGTCGATTTCTCCGGTCGAGGGCGACCAGACCTCGACGACCAGGAGCACTGGGTCCGTGTATATCTCTGGCGGCCGCGGTTTGCCCATGAGCGGCGCGGCCATGTCGTAGGGAACCACAGCGATGTCCGGAATGTAGATCGATTCCTCGTCTCGCCGCAGCCGCGCACCGTCGACGCGAACGCGGTATCGATCTCGCGGGAGTTGGTGCCGAAGATGGTAGACCAACTCCAGCGTAACGTCGTTATGCGACGACGACATGCCTGGCCTCTCGACGAGTTGCCCGCGATGCAGTTCCCAACGTCCTTCGTGATCTTCCAGGATGAGGGCGATGTTCCTCGTTGCTGTTAGTGCCATGCCGTGCTCCTCGACGCAACTCGGGTGTCGGTATCCAGTCTACCTAAACCCGGCGCCGTGATCATCCCCGTTCTTCCCGCACATACGGTCGCCCCAGCGCCGCCGGCGCCCCTATGCGGCGGCGGGCGGATTCACGGGTGGCGAGGACGAGGACGGCGATGGTGAAGAGGTAGGGGAGCATGTTGAGGAAGAAGGAGGAGACGTCGACGCCGGCGCTTTGGAGGCGGAATTGGCCGGCCTCGACACCGCCGAAGAGGTAGGCGCCGACGGCCGCCCGCGCCGGGTTCCAGCCGGCGAAGATCACCAGCGCCACCGCGATCCAGCCTCGACCGGCGGTCATGTTCTCCGTCCAGCCGGGGTTCGTGCCGAGCGAAATCGCCGCGCCGCCCAGCCCACCCAGAGCCCCGCCCGCGATCACATAGACATAACGTAAAAACGCGACGCTGACACCCATCGCGTCCGCTGCCTCCGGCCGCTCGCCGATGGCCCGCAGGTGCAGGCCTTGCCGGGTGCGGTAGACGAAAAACCAGAGGAGCGGCACCAGGGCGAAGGAGAAGTAGACGAGGGCGTCCTGCTGAAAGAGGATCTCGCCGAGGCGAGGGATGTCGGCCAAGAGCAGGACGTCGATGTCGCCGAAGCTGTCAGGCGGGCGCTTGCCGATCAGCCCCGCGCCGAGGTAGGCGGAGAGGCCGGTGCCGAAGAGGGTGAGCGCCAGGCCGCTGACGACCTGATTGGCCCGCAGCGTGATCGCGAGGAAAGCGTGGATCGACGCCATCGCCCCGCCCACGAGCAGCGCCCCGGCCGCCCCGAGCCAGGCGCTGCCGGTCCAGTCGCAAAAAGCGAACCCGCCCAGCGCGCCCATCAGCATCATCCCTTCGACCCCGAGGTTTAGCACCCCCGCCCGCTCGCAGAGCAGCTCGCCCAGGCAGGCATACAGGATCGCCGTCCCGGCCGGGATCGCCGCCGCCAGGACCGAGGTCTGGAACGCGATGGAGGTGATGTCGTCCATCTAGTCCGCCCCGACCTGCACTTCGCGGCGAACGCGAACGAGCCGGTATCGCGTCAGGATTTCGCCGCCCAACAAGAAGAAGAGGATCGTCCCTTGCAGCATCGGAGCGATGGCGGCGGGCAGACCGAGGCTCGTCTGCAACTGGTCGCCGCCGACCAGGAGTGCCGCCAGCAGGAACGCCACCAATGCGATTCCGAACGGGTTGAGCCGTCCCAGCCAGGCGACGATGATCGCGGTGTAGCCGTAGCCGGGCGAGAAGCCGCGCTGCAACTGATGGCTGACCCCGGCCGCCTCGCTCATCCCGGCCAACCCGGCCAGCGCCCCACTCAGCGCCATCACCAGCACGATCGTCCGCTTCGTGTTCATCCCCGCGTAGCGCGCCGCGCGCGGGTTCTGTCCCATCACGCCAATTTCATATCCCCAACGGGTGCGCCGCAGCATCACCCAAAGGGTCGCCGCCGCGACCAACCCGAAGGCAAGGCCGAGGTGGACGCGGGTCGTCCCCCACGTCGGCAGCCAAGCGGCGTCAGGATAGGTCGCGGTGCCGGGAAAGCCGAACCCTTCTGGGTTCTTCCATGGCCCGTGGACCAGATAGTCGGAGGCGAGGATAGCCACGTAGTTGAGCAGCAAGCTCGTGATCGTCTCGCTCGCCCCAAGGTAGCCGCGCAGCAGCCCGGGGATGAGTCCCCAGAGCGCGCCGCCGAGCAGCCCGGCGGCGACCAGCGCCGGGATCAGCAGCCAGGCCGGCGCGTTCGGCATCAGGAAGAGCGCGGTGTAGGTCGTCAAGATCGCGCCGAAATAGAGCTGCCCCTCGGCGCCGATGTTCCAGAGCTGCATGCGGAAGGCGACCGCCACGCCGAGACCAGTTAGTAGCAACGGCGTCGCCTTGACCAGCGTCTCGGCGACGCCGTTCTCGTCGCCGAAGGCGCCGCGCAGCATCGCCCGGTAGACCGCGATCGGGTTCTCGCCGGTCGCCAGCAACACGATTCCGCCCACGACCAGCGCCAGCAGGATCGAGCCGGCAGGCACGATCAGGCTGACCCACGGCGACGGCGTGGTCGTCCGCTCGAACCGCACCCCGCCCGGCAGATCAGCCATGCGACGGCACCGCTGTGTCTGTGTCGGCCTCGCTCGTCAACCCGGCCATCAGCAGGCCGATCCGCTCCGGGTCGGCTCCCTGCGCCGGAAGCTCCCCGGTGATGCGTCCATCGTAGAGGACGGCGATCCGGTCGGAGAGAGCGAGCAACTCGTCCAGGTCTTCGGAGATGAGCAAGATCGCCGCTCCCCGCGTTCGTTGCTCCCGCAAGAGGGAGTGGATCGTCTCGGTCGCGCCGACGTCGACGCCGCGCGTTGGATGGACGGCGACGATGACCGTGGGGTCGCCGGCGAGCTCGCGCCCAATGAGCAGCTTCTGCTGGTTGCCGCCGGAGAGGGTCCAGATCTTCGCGCCCCGCCCAGCCGCCGTGATGTCGTAGTCGCTGACAAGTTTGTCCGTGAACGCCGCGATGGCGCGACCGACGAGAAAGGAGCCGCGGGCGATCGGCGGCGACGTGTAGTCGCGCAGGATGGCGTTGCCGCTCAGCTCCATGCTGCCGACCAGTCCCGTTGCCAGCCGGTCCTCGGGCACGTGCGCCACGCCGAACGACGCGATCTCGCCCGCGGAGCAGCGCGTCGTCTCCCGTCCCACGATCCAGACATGCCCGCCCGTACACGGCCGCAGACCGGTGACGACCTCGGCCAGCTCCCGTTGCCCATTGCCCGCGACGCCGGCCACGCCCAGAATTTCGCCGGACCGGACGTGCAGGTCGATCTCGTTCAACGCCGGCAGCCCTTTGTCACCGAGCGCGCTCAGACCTCGGATGTCGAGCACGACCTCGCCGGCCGGCACCGCCTCCATGAAGTGGTTAGGCTTGCCTTCCATGAAGTGGTTAGGCTTGCCTTCCACCGGCTCGACGTCGGGGTGTTCCACGAACGACGCCAGGTCCCGCCCGACCATCATCCGCGCCAGCGTGTGCCGGTCGGTCTCGCTCGCCGCCATCGTCGCCACGACCCGCCCCCGGCGCAACACCGTCAGCCGGTCCGCGACCGCCATCACCTCACCCAGCTTGTGCGAGATGAAGACGACGCAGAAGCCGTCCGCGGCCATCCCCCGCAGCGTCCGGATGAGCGCGTCCGACTCCTGTGGCGTCAGCACCGCGGTCGGTTCGTCGAAGACCAGGATCTTCGCGCCGCGAAAGAGCAGCCGTAGGATCTCGACCCGTTGCTGCTCCCCGACCGAGAGCTGCCAGATGCGCGACCGTGGATCAACGCCGAGGCCGTACTGTGCGCTCAACGCCGCCAGCCGTCGCTCGACCTCCGAAGTGTCGAGCCACGATCGTTGACCGTCCTTCCCCAGCAAGCAATTCTCGGCGACGGTGAACGGCTCGACCAGCATGAAGTGCTGATAGACCATGCCGATGCCGTGGGCGATCGCGTCGCGCGGCGACCGGAACTCCACCGGCTCCCCGCTGATCCGGACCTCTCCCTCATCTGGCCGGTACATCCCGGCCAGGATGCTCATCAGGGTCGACTTCCCCGCCCCGTTCTCCCCGACGAGCGCGTGCACCTCGCCGAACCGCGCCGAAAACTCGACGTCGTCGTTCGCGACCACCCCGGCGAACCGTTTGGTAATCCCGTGCATCTCGATGGCGGATGAAAGGTGTTGGGTCATGGGTAATGGGAGCAGCCCTCACCCCCCCCTGCCCCCTCTCCCGAACCGCGCGAGAGGGAGAGTCGCACCGCCCGTCGAACCCTTCTCCCTCGCGAGGCGGGTACCCTCTGGGTGCGGTGGCGCGACAGCGCCGGGGTGAGGGCTACTGATAGCTAACGGCTGATCGCTGATAGCTAACGGCTACCTACGGAATCTCGCCTTCGACGCCTTCGACGAACCAATTCATCTCGAGAATCTCCTGGCCCGTCATCTCGACGCCCTCGGCGACGCGTTCCTCGCCCTCCTGGTCCACGAGAGGGCCGGAGAAGATAGTGAAAATCGTCTTCTCGCCCGACTCAAAGAGTTCGATCTCAGCCTCGGCCGTCTGCTTGACGTCGTCCGGGACCATCGGGCCGATCGGCGAGAGGTCGACCAGGCCATCCTGCCAGCCGCCCCAGTATTGGTTCGTTTCCCAGGCGCCGGCCATGATCTGCTCGACGGCTGAGGTGTAGTAGACGCCCCAGTGCCAGATCGGGCAGGTCAGCACCGCCTCCGGCGCCAGCTCGGCCATGTCCGCGTTGTAGCCGACGCTGTATTTGCCCGCCGCCTCCGCCGCTTGCTGTGGCCCGGCCGTGTCTTGGTGCTGGGCGATCACATCCGCGCCGCCATCCAGTAACGCCTCGGCCGCGGAACGCTCGACCGGCGGGTTGTACCAGTTGTTCGTCCAGACCACCTTGACCACGGCTGCCGGGTTGCTCGCCCGCACGCCGAGGGTGAAAGCGTTGATGCCCCGGATCACTTCCGGGATCGGGAAGGCGGCGACGTAGCCGAGCACGTTCGTCGTCGTCATCTTGCCCGCGATCAGGCCGGAGACGTAGCGCGGCTCCTCGATCTTGCCGAACGCCGTGCTGACGTTTTCGTCGGTTTTGTAGCCGGAGATATGGATAAACTGCGTCTCCGGGAAGTCCTTGGCGACGTTGATCGTCGGATCCATGTAGCCGAACGACGTGGTGATGACGACGTTGTAGCCCTTGTCGGCAAAGTCGCGGATGACGCGCTCGGAGTCAGCCGCACCCTCCGGCACGTTTTCCTGGAAGGCCGTCTCGATATCCGGCAGGTTCTTTTCCAGATCGAGCCGCCCTTGATCGTGCGCGTACGTCCACCCGAGGTCGCCCACCGGACTGACGTAGACGAACGCGACCTTGAACGGCTCATCCTGCGCCCGTGCCGCCGCCCGCCGCAACTCACCCGGCAGCAACGCCCCGCCGAGCGCCGCCGCCCCAACCCCGCCGACGAACCCCCGCCGGCTGATCGCCCGCCTGTTTTGCACCTTCATCGCCATCGCCTGCCTCCGTCTCTGCTCTCGGCATCGACCGATCACCCGGCCGGCAGGCCGGGCTCCCACCTTCGTCCATTGCGGAGCGTGTCCAGGTGTGGGGACTAGGATAGCGGTTACGGGCGCCGGACGCACCTACGTTGCGATTCGTTGCCGACAAGAGTCACCGATCCTTAGGAAGCAAGATCACTCTCGATGCAAGGTCTATTTACTCGTCTCCGTATCGTGAAATGCCATGCCGTCCAAGATACCAAGAGGAAACATCAGCTAGGCGCCCACGCCACAATGGAATGTCTATCTCGTTGCCGTGACCATTCCACATCGTTGCGCGTTCGAGGTTGACAAAAGATCTCGGTCTTGGTCCGAGGCCGACCGGACTGAGTGGATTTTCAGCGTCCTGGGAGAAAAATCTCGTCATGACACCCTCGTGCAGTTCCAACCCGATTTCTGTCAGTGCGCTCTGCAACGCCTGGCCAAATCGTTTCACAACCTCGGACATGTCCACGTCCGCCGGCATCGCTTCGTCGTCACGGGAGCGGATCGGTCCCGCGGCGGTTGCTTCACCGATTGTTTGCCCAAGTCGCTCGAAGTAGAGGTGTTCAGGGATGGGACTACCGGCAACCAAGACACCTCCACATTGCACGGTGATGTCCATCGAGATGCCAGTTGCAGACCAACAGTCAAGCAGATTGGCCAGCACCCAATCGCCAACATCCTCGGTGAGCTGTGCCTCGGGAACCGATTGATCCCGTTTATCAGTCCCATCGCTTTGTTCTAAGTCATGCTGCTCGTGCAAATTGAGCTCCCGTCGTGTTGAGATTGACCAAGGCGATGACGTCCCGCAAGATGTTGTCCGTGTCCATACGACGGGACGTGACGGCGACACTACACTTCCACTACAATAGATGGAATCTACCCGCGGGAGGTGGTATTGTCAAGTATCGTCATCGATGCCTTCTTGATTGATGATGAGAATTCCGAGAAGTTCTGGAGTCACGGCATTTTTCCGGAACAAGTGCTCGAAATATTAGGCTTTCCGCACTTGGCGCGGAGGAATCGTAAAGGACGCCGCGCGAGTTATCTCGTCATCGGTCGAGACGAGCATGGGCAGTGCCTCGCCATCCCAATTGAACCAACGAGTGATCCAACAGTGTGGCGACCGATCACCGCTTGGATCTGCAAGTCAAGTGAGCGAACGCTCCTACCCAGGTGAATCGCTCGCGAGGGGGAACGAAGAATGAATGAGCAAGAGCTGAAAGAACTGCAAGACCCGGCAACGTGGGACGACAGAAGTGACGAGATCCTGCAACCGGCGCGCTCGCCGAGGGCGGTTGTCTCTGTCGCATTCGGTAAAGAGGACTTTGCTCGCGTTGCACAGTACGCACGTGAAAATGGAATGAAGACGTCGGAATTCATACGCGTTGCAACCCTTGATCGGGTCGCCAAGGGGCATCGACGCGAGAGCGGAGTAGCCGTTTCGATTACCAGCAGCCGAGGCGACCTACAACGAAGCGCATCTCTCGCGAACGATCAGGCCAACAGTTTGCCCGATTATCACCGGTTCTTGGTCGTTCTGAAAGCAGCGGGGGCCGGAAGGCGAGATCGAGGATTGACCGGTGACCACCTCGGCCCGTTGCCGGGTGGTCGACGGAGCATCGGAGGCCGTTGATCGGCCATGAGGTCCTTCGCCCGTCTCTGTTCGGCACATCAATCATGAACATGTGGATTCACGCATCGAGCTTCAGGCCGCGGGACAGTGGCGAATACGGAACGCCATTTGGAAGCACGCACACAGTCTCGGCGGTCTTGGTCCACGCGCCGAAGCGACGAAGCATTCTAGCAAGCTCACGCAACGGCAACCCGACCACGTTCGTGTAGCTCCCATCGACTTCGAATACCAACGCGCCACCAGCACCCTGTACCGCGTACGCTCCCGCCTTGTCGAGCGGTTCACCGGTGGCGACGTAGGACGCGATCTCGTCGTCGGTGAAGGCACGCATGCGGACGCGAGTATGGACCGCGCTCGACTCGGTGCGCCCGATCGCGGCGTCGACGACGGCGACGCCGGTGATCACTTCGTGCCAGCGGTCTCGCAGCAGCCGTAGCATGCACGCTGCGTCCGCGGAGTCGTGAGGCTTGCCGAGCACCGTGTCGTCGCACACCACAACCGTGTCCGCGCCGATCACGAGCCCGCGATCACGATCACGCGCGACCGCATCGGCCTTGCGTAATGCCAATTGCGACACGGCCTCGCCGGTCGGAATCGACTCGTCGAGCGTCTCCTCGACGCCGCTGGTGGCGACGGTGAAGGAGATGCCAAGTCTCGTCAGCAACTCCCGACGCCTAGGCGAACCTGAGGCGAGGATGATCGGCGGCGCTTCATCGGGAAAGTCGGTCATAAGGCGGTCGCCGGGATCATCCCTCGACCCGCTCGAAGAGGATATCCTGCGCCCCCTCCCAGAGGACGCGCCGCCCGACCTCCTTGAGTTGCTCCTTCCCCTCGACGATGGTCAGGAAATGGTTGCCGGCGAGTTGGCCCATGGTGCTGGCAAAGCACGTGCGGCCGTAGGGAAAGAGGATCTCTGTTTCGCTGAAACCACCGGGGTAGAAGAGGATTTCGCCGGCGCCGGGGTAGCTTGTCGTATTCTCCCAGCTCACGTGCAGCTTGAACTCGCCGAGCGGAATCCACGCCGCCTCTCCGCTCCACCGCGCCTGGATCAGCTTCTGTTTGTAGGGCAGCAACTTCGCGAATTCGACGCACGTTTTGGGCGCGGCGTCTTCCTCCAATCTGGCCCGAAAGACGAGATCGTTGCCGACGATGATGCGGATCATGGTGGTGTGGTTTGCTCCTTTGATCTTGTCATACGATAGAAACCCGGGAATTCATTCCCGGTCAGCCTAGCGTTTTCAGACACGCTCGTCCGCGCCGCCAAAGCCCTCAGCACCCGCTCCGGTGTCATCGGCAGATCCGTCAGCCAGACGCCGATCGCGTCGTAGATCGCGGAGGATACCGCCGCCGCGAAGGGGACCAGCGGCATCTCCGCCACGCCCCGCGCGCCAAACGGACCGTTCGGGTCGGCTAGCTCTAGGATCACTGAATGGATCTCGGTCGGCATGTCAAGCGACGTCGGCAGAAGATAGGTGCTGAAATAGGGGGTCAGCACGTGCCCATCTTTGACCCGGAAATCCTCGAGCAGTGCGTAGCCGAGCGCCTGGGCCAAGCACCCTTCGATCTGCGCCTCGACCTGCTGCCGGTTGATCGCCCGCCCTACGTCATGCGCCGAAATGACGCGCAAAACCTGCACCTGGCCGGTGAGCGTGTTCACCTCGACCTCGACCGCCTGCGTCGCGTACCCGTAGCAGTAGTTCGGCACGCCCGCGCCGGTGCTCGGGTCGAGCGAGGTCGTCGCCGGCGGGCGGTACTGCACCGTTGCCTCGACCTGTAAGTCGTCGCTCGCCCGCCACTTCTCCAGCGCCTCCACGGCCGCGTCGCTCACCGCCCGCCCGCCCATCAGCGTCATCCGCGAGGCCGAGGCGCTTCCCGTGTTCGGGGCTTCGTTGCTGTCGTCGGTGATCATCTCGACCAGCTCGATCGTCACCCCCAGCCGTTCCGCCGCGATCTGCCGCAGCGCCAGGTGCGACCCCTGCCCCACATCCGCCGCCCCGACCCGCACCACCGCCCGCTCGACGTCCCCCCGGCCGTGCACCTCGACCGTCGCCGTCGCCTGCTCCGGAAACCCGAACGAATACCCCACATTCTTGATCCCGCAGGCGAAGCCGACGCCCCGACGAATGTGAGTGCCCAGTGCCCAGTGCCCAGTGCCCAGT
>JBOGUE010000683.1:0-9932 GCA_050695955.1 Thermomicrobiales bacterium
ACCTCCCAGTGGTCCTTGCCGGTCGTCATCGTGAACGCGGCCGGCAGCACGATCACCTCCGCGCCCCGCAGCGCCAGGATTCGAAACAACTCGGGAAAACGCAGGTCGTAACAGATTGCCAACCCGACCGTTGTCCCGTCGACGTCGACCGTTACGATTTCGTCTCCCGGTGACACGGTCGCCGACTCCTGGTAGCTGGCGACGCCGTCGAGCACGACGTCGAACATGTGGATCTTGCTGTACTTCCCGACGACCTCGCCGTCCGGATTGAGCATCACTGTCGTATTGAACAGGCGCGGGTCGCCGGCGCGGGTTTCGTAGATGCTGCCGCAGTGCAGGTAGATGCCATGGCGCCGGGCGCGCTCAGCCAATCGCGCGATCGTCGGACCGGGCGCCGGCTCGGCATTTTCACGATTTCCCTCGTCGCCGCCGATGTAGGTCCAGACCTCCGGTAGGGCGACCAACCGCGCGCCGGTCGCTGCCGCGCGGTCAATCAGCGCCAGCGCGGACTCGATGTTTGTCGCCTTGTCGTCGCGGGAGTTCATCTGGACGGCCGCGACCCGCAACACGTCCGCCGTTCCGTTTGTCATTCCCATCCTCGACCTCCCCGTTGCCCGGCCGATTGTCGCCGCCCGCGATCCCTCGACCTGTTCAGCGTGACAAGGATCATAACATCTGATCTCGCTCCAACCTGGAGCCCGGCGACCCATGGATGCCCACGTGCCGTTCGTGTGCATCCATGACGGTCCCTGACCGATGATCCGGAACCGATCCGTCCTGTCAGGCTGCCCTGCGTTATCCTTCCACCCATGCGGCGATGGCGGGGACCGCTCGGGTGATGCCGTTCGCCATCCACCATGCACGACGCTGGCCGCGTATCGCGGAGACCATCGCGAAGTCGAACCGGCGGCAGAAGGAGGAACGAGAACGTGGAGAACACGCTTGTCGCCCGCCCCTCCGGCGAAACCCGTGGGGCGCTGCTCGACTGGTTCACACGGAACTTGCGGGAGACGATCAAGGCCAAGGGCTACCGGCTGGTCGAGCCTGATCAGATCACCGACGAAGGGGGTATCGTCCTCCATCCGGTCGACGCCGAGGCGCCGCGCAGCTTCCGCCGCAGGAACCGCGCGGTCTTCGTCGTGGGCATCGGCGCCACCGAAAGCCCGCCCGAGATCCCGCTCAAAACCGGCTACCCGTTCTTGCTGCGCACCCTCGCCAACCTCTTCATCCTCGTCGTCCAGAAGGGGCAGAACGGCAATCCGGAGGCCTATTTTTTCACCCTCGAGCAAGGCTTCTACAACATCCCCTATACGGGCGACGATGCGTCGTTCTTCGAGCTGGTGTTGGAACGCCTCGCTCCACTTGCTACCTCGAACCTGATCATCGAGAACGACTTCGTGACCGACCTCCCCGAAGAACTCTGGAACGGCGACGACGTCACCGCCTCTATTACTCGCGCCGGTCGCCGGTTGGACGAGCTCGATCTCCTGCCTTCTCCCTTTCCCCTCGAAGAGTACCTCTCGGAGAAGGACTTCCGGCACGTCAAACAGCTCTTCAACATCGGTGGCCTAAGCTACGGCAACTTGAGCGCCCGCAAAGACGAGACGCGCTTTTGGATGAGCGCCAGCGGCGTCGACAAGAGCCGCCTGGAGAAGATCGGCACCGAGATCCTACTCGTCACCGACTACCTCCCCGATAAGCAGGCGATGCGCCTCAGCGTCCCGCCCGGCATCACCCCGCGCCGCGTCTCGGTTGACGCCATCGAGCACTTCATGATCTACCGCGAGCACCCATCCGTTGGGGCGATTTTGCACGTCCACGCCTGGATGGCCGACATCCCCTCCACCCACATCAACTTCCCGTGCGGCACCTATGAGCTCGCCGCCACGGTCGCCGAATTGGTCCGCCAAGCGCCGGACCCCGGCCACGCCGTGATCGGCCTCAAAAACCATGGACTGACCATCACCGGCGAGAGCCTCGACGAAATCTTCGACCGTGTCGAACCGAGGATCCTGCGCCAAGTGCCGATGAGTTGAGGCGTTAGGCGCTAGGCGCTAGGCGCTAGGCGTTAGGCGTTTGGGGACGGACGCCCATGCTAATGCCATCCGGTGTGCAGCCACCGTGCCCCCTACGAGCGATGTCATTGCCGCATGCGTTCTCCTAACGCCTATCGCCTAACGCCTAACTGAAAGGCCCGCTTGCATGCCCCAACCGCGCATCTCCATCGGCATGACGATCCCGCCGACGCCACCGCTCGGCTCGCTCAAGCAGATCGTCTGGGTCTCTCGTCTGCTCCGTCTCGACTCCCTCGTCGTTTGGGATCACCTCCAGGATGTCTTTCCGTCGGCGCTTTGGGAACCGAACTTCACCTGGCTGGCCAAGGAGCGGCCCAGCCCGCACGAGTTTTATGACTACCAGACGGTGCTCGGCTACCTGGCGTCCCGCGTCGGTCGGGTGCAGACCGGCGTGGCGGTGACCGAACCGATCCGCCGCCATCCGCTGCTCATCGCGCAGGCAATGGCGACGCTCGCGCATCTGACCAAACGACCGCCAATCCTCGGTATTGGCGCCGGCGAGCGCGAGAACATCGTGCCGTACGGACTCGACATCTCCCAAGCGGTCGGCAAGCTGGAAGAAGCGCTCCAAATCATCCGGCTCTGCTTCGAAAAACGCGGTCCGATCACGTTCCAGGGTAAGCACTTCCGCATCGATGGCGCGCCGATGGACCTGCGGCCGCCGAAAGGCCGGACTCCCGAGATCTGGGTCGGAGCGCATGGGCCGCGGATGCTGCGCCTGTGTGGCGCGTACGGCGACGCCTGGTTCCCCCTCGGCATGTTCACGCCGGACGAGTACGCGACGAAGCTCGACGTCGTTCACGCCGCGGCCCGCGAGGCAGCGCGCGATCCGAACGCGATCCTCCCGGCGATCCAATCCTATGTGGTGGTCGCGCCGACCCGCGAAGACGCAAGGGCGATGCTCGATACCAATGTCATTCGCTACTTCGGCGTCCTGGCCCCGGCCGAGCTCTGGCGCAAGGTCGGACACACGCACCCGTGGGGCGACGATTTCCGGGGCATCACCGACATCCTGCCAGAGCAACACACACGCGAGGAGTTGGATGCGGCAATCGCCAAGGTGCCGACCGAACTCGCCGGACAAGGATTGCTCTGGGGAACGCCGGAGGAGGTCGCAGCCCAAATCCGCGCCTATGGGGACGTCGGCTTACGCCACGCCGTGCTGCAAATCGCGTCGGCGGCCATCTCACGCAAGGCTGCCCTTTACTCCGTCCGCGCCCTGCGCACCATCGCCAAGGAGCTCCACAGCACGCGCTAACCGTCACGTGCTTGCCGTCTTCGTGTAGCTTCGGCCGCGGGCCGATAACCGTTCAACGGGCCGCGTGCGCGACATGTCGTCCCGCGGCCGACGGGCGAGGCAAGCAGGGGCCCCACATGATTCTCGTACGCCCAGTCGCGATCAGCGCCAGGGATTTGTCAAAACACCCAACCCAACACCAAATACAAACCAACCACCACAACCAACGCCGTGCCAATCAACAGGATGACGAAGCAGGACCGCGCCGCCGATGCCACGTCCCGCGGCGCGACCGGATCGGTCGGGGTCTCCTCGAACTCGTCGTGGGTGGATCGGCCGTCGCTCAAGGTTGCTCGATCTTCCCGCCTGCTGGCGCCGTCGACGGGGACGGCGACACGCCACCCGACTCCCCGCGCGAAAGCCGCCAGACGTGGAGGATCCGCGTGATCGCGGTGATATGCGTCGCCACGGCTAGAATCCACAACGCCCACAGCGGCTGACCGAAGATGAGGCAGATCGCCAGCAGGATCACTCGCTCCGGCCGCGCCACCAACCCCACCGATGCCCCATAGCCCGCGGCCTCAGCCCGCGCCCGCGCGTAGCTGATCAAGAGCGCACCGGTCGCCGCGACGAACACCAGACCGGCGCCAAGCTCGGCGTCGTCGGTCCCGAGCAAATAGATCAGCACGCCGCCAAAGACGACAACTTCCGAGTAGCGGTCGAGGGTGGAATCGAGGAATCCACCGAACCGCGTGGTCAGCCCGGTCGCGCGGGCAACCGCTCCATCGAGCATGTCGAAGGCACTCGCCAAGAGCAGAAGCGCACCGCCGATCCGGGGCTGGTCGAGGGCGATGATGAAAGCGACGATGGCATTGAGGACGACGCCCGTTACTGTCAACATGTTCGGCGTCAAACCGAACCCGGCCAGGAACCGGCCCAGGCCGAGCATGTACTCGCGGACCCAGCGGCCGATGCGCTCAGAGATCACGACCAGCCCCCCGGTCCGCGCACAGCGCTCATACGAAGCTGCGCCGCCAGCTCGCACTCGCGGCATTCTCCGCCGCCGCCAAATAGGCCTCAACCACGCGGGCTGCCACCCGCGGCCAGGCATACAGCGCCGCCGTGACGGGACCCGTCTCCGACAGCCGGCGGCGCAAGTCTTGGTCCGCCAGAATCCGCGCCAGCGCCAGCGCTAGCGCCTGATGATCCTTCGGTGGGACCAGTAGCCCTTCCGCGCCACTTGTCATCACGCTCGCGTACCCAGGTATGTCCGAGGCCACGACCGGCTTGGCGGACGCCATCGCCTCCAAGAGGACGAGGCCGAAGCTCTCGCCGCGCACCGACGGTGCGCAGAACACGTCGCAGGCCGCGTAGTATCGCGGCAACTCTTCGGCCGGGACAAAACCGATGAAGTCCACGCCGCGCACTTCGTATCGCTCCATCACGCTGGCGAACTTTTCGGGATTTCCCGTGCCGACGACGACCAGGCGCGCGGTCGGAAACTGCTGCTGCACCAGTGGTAACGCCTTCAGGAGATACTTGAATCCTTTTCGCTGTTCCTCGAACCGACCCACGAAGAGAATGCGCGGCCCGTCGGTCCGGGCCCAGACCAGCGGCTCGACTTCGCCACCGAAGCGCTCGGGATCGATCCCATTCGGGATGATCTCGTAGGGTCCCTCGAAATACTGGCTCACGAATTCGCGCGCCGGCTCGGAGACGGCGATCCGGGCGTCGAGCCGGCCGAGAATGGGCGACAAGGCCGGTTTGAAGGCGGTGTACCAGGGGTTGGACGGTCGAAAGGCATGGAAGGTCGCGACGTTGACCGCTTTCGAGTTCAACAACACCATATGCGGCAGCACGGGAACGCCCGGCTCGTGCAGGTGAACGACGTCGAATTGCTCGACCGCCATCAGCCGTTTGACTTCCGCGTAGAGCGTGACGTCGAAGGTCAAGCGGACCCGCGAACCGTTGCCAGGGATCGACACGGGTCGCCCAATGCCGTAGAACCCGTCGCCGATCTCGATACCGCCCTTGGACGAGCGAGGCGCGATCACGATCACCTCGTGCCCGAGGCGCAGCAATTCGGCGCGCAAGTGGCGAATGTGCTCCGCCACGCCGCCGGGATGCCGAACATCGTAGGGCGAGACTTGTGCGATCTTCACGCCCGTACCGCCCGGCCTTGGTTGAATGTGGATCGACGCCGCGGCTCCATCACCGCCCCCTCCCCGCCGGCCACTTCGACCTTCACGCCGGTCGCGTGCCGATGATAACAAAGTGGGGGAAGAAACGGCGCTCGGACCTCAATACCCCGCCGGCGCCCGAAACCCGCCGATCATCTCGGCCACCAGCGCCGCGAAGCGAATCGGCGTCCGGTCTTCTAGATACGGACCAATCGCCTGCAATCCAATCGGCAAGCCTGTTTTCGTCAAACCGATAGGGAAGGCCGTCGCCGGCTGACCGGAGAGATTGCCCAAGCCGGGATAGACCGCCTGGCATTCGTACGGGACCATCTGCCCGTCGACGTCCAGCCCGCGGTGGGCATAGTGCTCATCCGTGTGCGGGAAGGCGTTGACGATGTTGGCCGGAGCCAGCAGCACGTCCCAATCGCGAAAGAACGCCCGGTAGGCGGCGCGAAATCGTTCCCGCGCGCCGTGGAGTCCAAGATACTCCCCCGCGCTCGCCTGACGGCCGCGCACCCAAGCGGCCACGAACTCTTGGTCCCACCCGGTCTCATTCACCTCGTGGTCTCCGACCGGTGGCGACTCCGACGTCGCGCCGAGCATCGAGAGGTACACGCCACAAAGCTCGCGCAGGTCGCCGAATCCTGCCGGCTGCGCGATTGCGACCCATGCCCTCGCCGCCGTCAGCGACGAGGCCAATCGTTCCAGCGCATCGCATATCTCGCGGTCCACTGGCAGCCATGGCACGCCGGGCAAGATCGCCACCCGAAAGCTCCGCAACTCGTCATGCCGAGCGGGAGGCAGCACCAACCGCCAGGCGACGTCTTCCCCGATTTCCGGACCCGCGACGACGTCCAGCGCCAACTCAAGATCCTCTGCCGAGCGCGCCATCGGACCCTGCACCGCCATGCTGAAGGCCCAGTTCGGCGAATTGGGACCCGGAAAGTGGCCACTGCGCGCTAGCGCGGTCTCACTCGACTTGTGCCCGTATATGCCGCAAAACGCGGCGGGGATGCGGATCGACCCTACGAGGGTCGCCGCCAAAGTCCAACGGCGTCAAGCCGGCGGCGAGCGCCGCCGCCGCGCCGCCGCTCGATCCGCCAGGCGTTCGCGTGAGGTCCCATGGGTTGTTCGTTCGGCCATAGACCCGATTGTCCGATTGCCAGTCGGAGGCATTCGGCGGCACGTTCGTCGTGCCCATGAAGACCGCGCCCGCCGCCCGCACCCGCGCGGCCAACCGCGAATCGTCGCCGTTGATCGACCCTGCCCGCTCTTCCAAACCGCCCGTGGTCGGGAGTCCGCGAACGTAAATGCAGTCCTTGACCGTCAGCGGTAAGCCGAGCAGCGGCGCGTCTGCGCCCCGCGCTCGCGCCGCGTCGGCCTCTCGTGCGGCTGCCCTCGCCGCATCGTCGTCCCGCGCGACGACCGCGTTCAACGCCGGATTGATTCGGTCGATTCTCTCCACATGAAGGTCGAGCAACTCTACAGCGGATACGTTGCGTGCCCGTAGCGCCCGCAGCATCTCGGTTGCCGTCGCGAACGGATCGAACGCAAAACTCATCGACCGTCACTCCAGGACGCCGCGTACGCATCTCGAATTCGGGCTGCTACCGCATCAAGTTCCTCGCGACCGGGCCGCGCGGACCAATCGGCGTCGATCTTGAAGGCATCTCCCTTGAAACGGGGAAAGACGTGCAAATGGACGTGAAAGACTTCCTGGAACGCCGCCTCGCCGTCCGCTAAGAAGAAGTTGATCCCTTCGCAATGCAAGCCAGACTGGCGGATCGCCGCCGCCGTTCGTTGCGCGATACGGAACAGGTGCATCCCGATCTCCTCGTCCAGGTCGGCCAGTTGCGCGGCGTGTCGCATTGGGATCACCATGACGTGGCCCGTGTTGACCGGCCCGATCGTCATGATCGCCATCGCGACGTCGTCCGCATGGACGATGCTCGCTGGCTCCATTCCTTCAACGATCTGGCAGAAAACGCAGTCGGTCACGTCAGACATCCCCTACGTCGTCATGCCACCACCCCGTCACTCCGATCACCCCCTCCGTCATTCCGATCGCAGAGAGGAATCTCGCCTTCGTCACACAAACGGGACGATTCCTCGCGGCGGCTCGGAATGACAAAAGGTGTGCGAAAAGGCGGGTCCAGGTGGCAGCCTACAACTTCAGCAGCCCGAACGCTGCTTTGTAAGTCTCGTCGTCGCGGCGGAAGGTGTCAGGGTTGATCCCCTTTTCGGCCGCCATCTGGTACGCCAGGATCTGCATCGGCGCCACCGCCAAGATCGGCGAGATCACCTCCGGCGCGTCCGGCAACGCGAAGACGGTCGCCTCCGGCGCGGCCTCAACCGGTTGCCCGACGATCCACAACCGCGCGCCGACTACATGCAGGACCGCCGCGATCTCCGCCACCCGCTCGGATGCCCGCCCAGGCACGTTGATCAGCACCACCAGGTCGCCCGCATTGACGGTCACCATC
The DNA here is from genome assembly GCA_050695955.1 of Thermomicrobiales bacterium. GTDB lineage: Bacteria > Chloroflexota > Chloroflexia > Thermomicrobiales > UBA6265 > JBOGUF01. The sequence continues at coordinate 7,976 of JBOGUE010000683.1, forward strand.
GGGCCATGCAGGAACTGTTCAATTGCCAGCGCGTCGACCCAGCCGTAGGCCGCCTCTCGCGCCTTGATCACCAGTTCCAGCGCTGTCGCTTCATTCGGCCCGGCCCCGGCCGCGTAGACCCGGCTCCCAGCCGCCTCTCGGGCGACTGGCAGAATCTCCTCTTGCCGCGCCAGTGTCGCCGCGACTTGGTCCGGCAACCGCTCCAACGCCGCTCGCAGCCCCGCGCTACCAGGCGCACCGGAGGACTCACCGAGCTCCGTCGCCACCTGCGCCAACACCGTCATCGCCGCCAGGTGCGACGAGGTATAGGCCGCCGACTTCTCCCGCTCGATCGTTCGCAGCACCAACCGCGACCCCGGATGCTCGGCCGTCAAGCTCCCAACCGAGAGCACCGTCGCCCCCGCGCCGTTCGCCCGCGCCATCGCTTCCGCCGAGAACCGTTTCACGCCGGTGTGGGCCATCACGATCACGGCGTCGCCCGGTTCAATCGGATACGACTCCGGATATCGCGCCAGGTCGAACGATAGGACCGCCCGGGCGTCCTTCCCAGCCGCCCGCAACAGCCACGCCCCAACCAACGCCGCGTGATAGCTCGTCCCAATCCCCGTCACCATCACTCGCGACGCTCCAGCCAGCAGCCTTGCCGCCTCCTTTGCCGGCTCCCAACCCTCGGCGAGCACCCGCCTCACGTCATCTGGCTGCCGGTGCATCGTCAGGTACATGAACGAATCGGTCGTCGGGGCGGTCGTCGGCATCAGTTCCTCCCATCTACCTTCGGTCGCGTGTGGCATTGGTCCCAACCGTACCGCTTGCCTAAGTCATTCGCCATAGCCAATCACACCCAACGCGGCCAGTCCATCGTGTTCAGGGATTCCAATGGCACCGGACATGCAGTAGCATCCCGGTCCGATCCATGTCAGTCGGAACGCGTTTCCGCGGAACACAAGTCAACACAAGGAGGTGTGCATGTCTCGGTTACGCCTGGCAGCGATCGCGGTGGTTGCGGCGATCGTGATCTCCGGCCCCGGTGTCGGTGCCCAAGACCGGCTCTCCATCGCCACCGGTGGCACTGGCGGGGTCTACTTCCCCTACGGCGGCGGCATGGCGAACCTCCTCTCAGAGCACCTCGACGGCGTCGAGGTCACCGCTGAAGAGACTGCCGCCTCGGTCGACAATATGCTGCTCATCGAAAGCGGCGATTCCGACCTCGCCTTCGTCCTCGGCGACACCGCCTTCGACGCGGTCCAGGGCAACGAACCGTTCGAAAATCCGATCCCAGCGGTCACCTTGGCAACCCTGTACAACAACTTCACCCACATCGTAACCACGGACGGTAGCGAGATCGAGACAGTCGCCGATATGCGCGACAAGACGGTCTCGGTCGGCGCGCCGGGCAGCGGCACCGAGGTGATCGCCGATCGCATCCTCGAAGCCGCCGGCCTCAATCCGGACGAGGATATCCAGCGTGAGCAACTCGGCGCCGCCGAGTCGGCGGCGGCGGTCAAGGACGGCAGGATCGACGCCTACTTCTGGTCGGGCGGCCTACCGACCGCGTCGGTCATCGACCTCGGCGCCACCCCGAACGTCGACCTGAAGCTGATCGCCCACGCCGACGTCGTGACGACCCTGCAAGAGACGTTTGGGCCGTTCTACAGCACCGGGACGATCCCAGGCGGTACGTACCCGGGCCAGGATGAGGACGTCGACGTCGTCGTCGTGCCCAACGTCCTCGTCGTGCACGAAGACTTCGACGAACAACTCGCCTACGACATTCTCACCGTCATCTTCGAACACCAGGCCGATCTGGTCGCCGTCCATCCCGCCGCGGAGGAATTGACGCTCGAGAACGCCACCACGAACTCACCCATCCCATACCACCCCGGCGCGTTGCGCTTCTTCGAGGAGCAAGGCGTCCCGGTCGGCACCCCAGTGGCAACGCCAGCGGCGTAGTTTCCTC
>JBOGUE010000684.1:0-5876 GCA_050695955.1 Thermomicrobiales bacterium
CGCGAGAACCGGACCACCCTCCGCACCGAGGCCCTGGCAGGGCTGACTACCTTCATGGTCATGTCCTACATCATTGCGGTTAATCCGGCGATTCTCAATCGCGGCGGCACCGGATTGCCGATCCGCGAGGTTGCCACCGTCACCTGCCTCGTCGCGGGCCTGCTGACCATCGCGATGGGCATCTACACCAACCGGGCGCTCGCCATTGCGCCCGGTCTCGGGCTTAACGCGATCGTCGCCTTCACCCTCGCGGGCTCGATGGGACTCAGCTTTCCAGAGGCGATGGGCGTCGTCGTCACCGAAGGCATCATCATTACGCTCTTAGTCCTCGCCGGCGTGCGCCAAATCGTGCTCGACGCGGTGCCAATGGTGCTGAAGCAGGCGATCTCGGTCGGCATTGGCTTCTTCATCCTCTTCATCGGGCTCGTCAACGCCGGCATGATCACCTTCCGCCTGCCGGTGGAAGGCTTCACCGGCACGACCGGCAGCATCCTCGAACTCTCGCCGCTCAACACCTGGCCCATCTTCGTCACCGTCGCCGGCCTGGCCGTCACCATCGTCCTCTATGCCAGAGGCATCCGCGGCGCAATCCTGATCGGGATCGTCGTCTCGACCCTCATCGCATTTGTCGTGCCGGACAACGTCGCCATTTGGCCCGACGACCCCTTCGCCGGACCCGACTTCAGCCTGATCGGCGACGTCAGCTTCGGCTATTGGGGCGAGCTCGGATTCCTGACCGCCCTGCTTGTCGTCTTCAGCCTCCTGTTGGCTGACTTCTTTGACACAATGGGCACACTCGTCGGCGTCGGCAGCCAGGCCGGCTACCTGAACGAACGCGGCGAGTTCCCGGACGCCAACAAACCGCTGCTGATCGACTCCTTCGGCGCGGTCTCGGGCGGCCTGATGAGCGCCTCCTCGGCAACCACCTACATCGAGTCCGCCTCGGGCGTGGCGGTCGGCGGCCGGACAGGGTTGGTCTCCGTCGTCACCGGCGTCCTCTTCTTGCTGGCCTTGCCGTTCGTCAGCCTGGTCCAGGCCGTGCCGCAGGCGGCGACGGCGCCGGCGCTGATCTTCGTCGGATTCCTGATGGTCGCCGTCATCTCCGAACGGGAGACGACGACCGCCGACGGCCGGACCGTCCGCACCCGTGGCATCGACTTCGGCGACATCGAGCAAGGCCTACCAGTCGTGCTGACGATGCTGATCATGCCGCTCACCTACAGCATCACCAACGGCATCGGGGCTGGCTTCGTCAGCTACGTCCTGATCAAGCTCGCGCGCGGCAAGGCCCGCGGCGTCCACCCCGGCGTCTACGTCGTCGCCGCGGCCTTCCTGCTCTACTTCCTCCGCTGGTCGCTCTTCGACGCGGACTTCTAGGGCACTAGGCGAAAATACGTAGATTGCCCGATCCCGATTCCCGCAACGAAATCGGTCATTTTCGGGATGCGCGCCAATGCGCGGCGCCGCATCATACGTATATGCCGGAATAGTTGGGCCGGCGGGACGCCAAGGGAAGAGGGGTAACGTAATGGCCGTCGCAGCTACGTTTCTCGCTCCAGGCCAGCGCTACATGAGCGCCAGTGGTCAGCCGTGGCAGGTCGATTTTCAAGTGACGATCCTCGAAGTCGAGCGGGACCAGTTCGACAACATGGTCGTCACGTACCGAAGTCCGGAAGGCGGGAGGATCACGACCTTCGCGCTCGAACTGGAAGAGGCCCTCGAGGACGGACAAATCGTCCCCATCCACGGCAACTTCCGCGTGGCCGACTGCTAACATCGCTCGCGTCGTAGGCTTTCGGCATCGTGTGATCGTATGGATTGCGCACAATGGTTCGATAATGAGGGTACAGACATGACGTTCTTGATGGTGATTCTCCATTTCTACGGGCAACGCTTCCGGCGCCCCGATCGCTAACAGAGCGCCCGTTCCGTATGCCAAGCAAGGCGAGGCATCCGCCCGTTCAATTGACGACGGGACGATTCCTCGCCGCGGCTCGGAATGACACGCCCCTCGCCGCCTTCCGCCTTCCGCCTTCCGTCTTGCCGCCCTCGCCGCCCTCGACACCGCGCGGCAAAACCCTGATGCTTCGCACGGACCGGAACGAATCGAGCCCGGCCACCCAACCGGGTACGCGAAGCACCAGGAGATCATGGACTTCACCCTCAGCGAGGAACATCGACAGATCCGCGACACCGCGGCACGGGTTGCGCGAGAGGTCGTCGCGCCGCGCGCGGCCGAAGTGGATCGCACCGGGGCGTACCCCGAGGACTACTTCGCGGCGTTCCGCGACGCCGGTCTACTCCGTCTCGCCTTTCCGCCGGAACTCGGCGGCACGGGCGCGGGCACGCTCGGTCTCGCGATCGCGGTCGAGGAGCTGGCGAAGTACGACTGCTCCGCCGGCCTGATCCTGCTCACGACGCGCCTGGCGACCGCCTCGCTCCAGATGGCCGGCACACCCGCGCAACAAGAGCGGTACGTCCGTGGCGTCGCGGAGGGCGCACGACGCGGCTGCTTCGCCCTGACCGAGCCGGAGGCAGGTTCCGACGCGGCCAACATCGAGACGACCGCGCTGCGCGACGGCGACGACTACGTCCTCCACGGCAGCAAGCTCTGGGCTGGCCAGGCAACCGTCGCCGACTTCGCCGTCGTGGTCGCCAAGACCGATCCTCACGCCGGTGCCCGCGGCGTCAGCATCTTCGTCGTCGACCTGCCGCACCCCGGCTTCCGCATCGCCCGCGAACTGCCGAAGATGGGCGTCACCGGCGTTCCCGTCGTCGAGATCGAGCTGAACGACTGCCGGGTGCCCGCCTCGGCGCTGATCGGCAAGGAGCACCGGGGATTTCCCACCGTGATGCGGCACCTCAACGTCGTGCGTCCCTTGGTCGCCGCCCGTGGCGTCGGCCTCGCGGCCGGCGTGACCCAGTACGCATTGGCGTACGCCAAGCAGCGCCGGACCTTCGGCAAGCCGCTGATCGAGCACCAGGGCATCGCCTTCCCGCTCGCGGAACTGGCGATCGAGATCGAGGCGGCCCGCTTGCTCACGTACCGCGCCGCCTGGCTGGTCGACCAGGGCCACAACGACCGCGACGTGGCGCACTACCTCTCGATGGCGAAGGCCAAGGCGAGCGAGGTCGCCGTCCGCGCCGCCGACCAGGCCCTGCAAACACTCGGCGGCTTCGGCTACCTCAAGGACTATCCGGTCGAGCGCCACTACCGCGACGCTAAGCAGCTCACCATCGTCGAGGGCACCAGCGAGATCCACCGTCTCATCATCGCCCGTGCCCTCAAGGACGGCCTCCTCGATTGGGGCTACGACGTCGAGGCGGCCGGTCCATTGCCGCGCGGCGAAAAGGATCCGGCGCGCGGCCGAGACGCGGCGCTCGTCTGACGCCGAGTTCTTGGGATAGCGGGACCTCGCGAGCGAAGGAGCCAACGCGTTGTCTTCCGATGGGCAATTACAAGCCATCCTGTTCGATTCGGGGGACACCCTCGTCAGACCCATCGGCGGCGAATGGTTCCCCGGACGAGGGTTCCGCGCTATCGTTGCGTCCAACGGGCTGCATCATCTGCAATGGGATCGATTGGAATCGGCGTTACGCATCGGCATGTCCTATCTCGATGCGCACCATCACCTCCTGACCGAGGAGGAGGAATGCGACCAGCTCGAGGAATTCTTCGAGTTGGTGCTGCGGGAGCTTGACCACTCCGAACCCGCGCGCGCCCTGGCTCGCGAGATCGCGTTGGAGACGATGCGCGACATCGGCATCGAGCCATTTCCTGACGCGGCGCCAATCATCGAGCGCCTGCGTACGCGCGGGCTGCGACTTGGGATCATCTCGAACGCCTGGCCGTCTCTCGACCGGCGGTTCCGGCAACTCGGTCTACGCGACTATTTCGACCCGTTCGTGATTTCGGCCCAGGTCGGGTGCCTCAAGCCGGAGGCGCGGATCTATCAATTGGCGCTCGCCCAGCTTGGTCTCCCGCCGGAACAGGTGCTGTTCGTCGACAACTGGCCTGAAAACGTGGCAGCAGCGCGGGCACTGGGTATGCAGGGCGTTGTTCTCGCTCGGGGTGACGGGCCTCGCGATGAAGCCCTGCCCTGGATAGCGAGCCTTGACGCAATCGACGCCTTCCTCGATTCTGCCGGAGCAGCCTAACGGGGATCGCTCACGGCACGCTCGTGCGAAGGGAGAAGAGATGTTCACACTCGATATCTCGACCGAGTTCGGCGCCCGCACCGCCGATCGCCTCCAAAAGGAGACAGTCATCTGGTTGACGACTGTTGACCCACGCGGCGCCCCGCGGCCGGTCCCGGTTTGGTATCTCTGGACCGGCTCCGACTTCCTCATCTTCAGCCAGCCGAACAAGCCCAAGTTGCGCAACGCCGGGCGCAACCCGCAGGTCGCGCTCAGCTTCAACAGCACCGAGACGGGCGGCAACATCGTCGTCTTCACCGGCACCGCCCGGCTGGAGAACGCGACGCCGATTCCAGCGGAGACGGATGCCTATAACGAGAAGTACGCGGACGACCTCAAGCGGCTGGGGATGACGTCGGAGCAGTTTCACCAGGATTATTCGGTTCCCATGCGCGTCACACCTGAGAAGCTGCGCGGGTTCTAACCGGTTTCCTCGCCCGATGCTGTTTCGAAGACAACTGCCTCGCCGGAGCCAGTGTCGTAGACCGCGTACGTGGACGCGATGTCGCCTCGCGCCGGGTGCCACCCCATGATCGCGCCGGGGTTGAGCGCCAGCGACGCACCCGGTTCGCGATGATTCCGGAATTCGTGGTCGTGACCGAAGCAGACGAGGTCGAACTGCCCCGACGCGGCAACGAGACTGCTCACGTCGGCGAAGTGGTGGACGAAGATGCGCTTGCCCCCAAGCTCCAGCGTCGCCGACTCACCGCGTACCTCAACGCGGCCATCCGGCAGAGTCATGGCCTTCGCCGTGATCCGGTGCCGGTCGCCGTCGTTGTTCCCAAAGACGATCACGATCTGCCCCGCCGGGAACCCGCGCGCCAACTCGTCGACGACGAAGGGCGAGCAAAGATCGCCGCAACAGATCAGCGCCTCCGCCCGCCCCTCCCGCAGGCGTTCCAGCGCCATCCGCAAGCGCGGCAAATGGTCGTGGATGTCGGAGATGACGCCAATCAACATACTATCGTCCTCTACGAACCCACGGTTTCGACGAACTCCCGCGGCGAAATGATCGGGATGCCTTCGTACTGTCCGAGTCGCAGGAGGTGCTTGCGGTCGCCCGTGACGATAAATTCGACTTGCCCCGCGACCGCGCACTCAAGTACCCGATTGTCCGATTCCTTGGCGATGATGACGGCGAGGCGGAGCGTAGGTTCGACGAGCGATGACAACGTGACTAGCTCTGTTCGGGCCTCCTGCAACGTCTCTTCGGAGGCGCGAATCCTGACCAGAGCACGGAGGACCTGATCAATCAGCGCCGGAGAAATGACAGAGGAAACACGCTTCAATCGAAGAAGACGAATTGATTGACCTGGAACCGATGACGGGTAGATAAACGCGGAAACCCACACGTTTGCATCGAATAGGATGCGACGCATCTAAGGCCCATTCTCAAGGGAATCCATGAACACCTCCACGTCGTCCTCTGTGAACAAGCCAGCCGCCCGCGCAAGCTCAGCCCCCTCCGCCTGGATGCTCCGCCAGCGGCGCTCCGAATCGAGAAATCGGCGCACTGCCGCCCGGATCAGGACCTCCTTCGACAGGTCTGCTTCCTCAGCGGCGGCCTGAATCTCTTCAATGAGTTCCTTGGGCAACGAAAGACTGGTTTGGGTCGCAACCATGGCGCGGTCCTTTCGTCGTTCGCGGGCGCGTCCTCGCCCGTGAATCGAGTATTGACC
>JBOGUE010000685.1:0-9552 GCA_050695955.1 Thermomicrobiales bacterium
CGACGAGGAGGAGTTTACCGAGGGCGACCCGCACGTTTGGTTCGATCCAACACGGGTCAAGACGATGGTCGCCAACATTGCCGCCGACCTCAGCGCCCTCGATGCGGATGGCGCCCCCTCCTACGAGGCACGACTGGCGACCTATCAGGCCAACCTCGACCAACTCGACATCGCGATCTCGGAGAGGATCGAGTTGGTTCCCGTCGAGCGGCGCAAGATGGTCACCAACCATGACGCGTTGCGCTACTTCGCCGAGCGGTACGGTTTGGAGATCGTCGGCACCGTCATCCCTGGGATCGACACTCGCGCCGAGGCGTCGGCGCGGGATATCGCTGACCTCCTCGAGGTGATTGATGAGGCGCAGGTCCCGGCCATCTTCGCCGAGAACACGACCAACCCGGAGCTCGCCGAGGAGCTGGCAGCGCAAGCCGGGATCACGATCGTCGACGACCTCTACACCGACAGCCTTGGCGACGCGGACTCGGGCGCGAACACCTACATCGGGTTGATGCAGACCGACACTCGACTCATCGTCGAAGCCCTACGGTAACGATCGATGGCAAGCCAGACCGCAACCGCCGATCCGGAATCCTCTCCTGCCCGACTCAGGCTGGAAACAACCGAGCTGAGCGTCCACTTCGAAGATCGCTCGGCGCTGGAAGACGTCAGCCTGGCCTTCGGCGCGGGGGAGACAACGAGTCTCCTCGGACCGAACGGCGCCGGCAAGAGCACGTTGCTGAAGGTGCTCTCTGGCATGCTGCCGGCGACCCACGGCCAGGTCCGGATCGACGGCCGACCGGTCTCGCGACCCAACTCCAGGGTCGTCTATGTGCCGCAGCGCACGACCGTCGATTGGACTTTCCCGGTTAGCGTCCTCGATGTGACTTTGCTCGCCCGCGCCAAGCGCCGGTCGCGCTGGTTGCCATTCGGCGACGACGACGGGCAGCGCGCCCTGGCGGCGCTCGATCAGGTCGGCATGGGTCAATTCGCCCACGTGCAAATCGGCGCCCTCTCCGGCGGTCAGCAGCAGCGCGTCTTCCTCGCCCGCGCGCTGCTGCAAGAAGGTGACGTCTACTTGCTCGACGAACCGTTCGCCGGTGTCGACGTGCCGACCCAGCAATTGCTCGTCGGCCTCTTCGAGCAGCTACGGCGTGAGGGCAAGACGATCGTCTATGCCACCCACGATCTGGCGCAGGCGGCCAACTCCTCCGACCGCATCGTCCTGCTCAATCGACGGGTCGTCACATCCGGTCCGCCACAATCGGCGCTCACCGCGGTCAATTTGCGCGCAACCTTCGGCGGCGAGGCGATCGTCCCGTTCGACCTCACAAGGGAGCCGGAGGGGCGGTTATGATCGACTGGCTGACCGATCCGGTCCAGCACGCGTTCATGCAGAACGCCTTCGTGGCGATCATCCTGGTCGGCATCATCTGCGGCGTCGTTGGCAGCTTCGTCATTCTGCGCGGCATGGCCTTCATGGGCGATGCCCTGGCGCACGCCATCTTTCCCGGCGTCGTCATCGCCTATGTTCTCGGCAGCAACTTTCTCATCGGCGCGCTCATCGCCGCGATTCTGGTCTCACTCGGCATCGGGGCCGTCAGCCAACACGCCCGCCTGACCAACGACACCGCCATCGGCGTCCTCTTTGCCGGCGGATTCGCTCTCGGCATTGCCCTAATCTCGGCGCAGCGCACCTACACCAAAGACCTGGCCTCGTTCCTGCTCGGGTCGATTCTTGGCGTCTCGCGGAACGACCTTTACCTGACCGCGGCCGTCGGCGCGTTGGTCCTCGGCGTGCTAGCGATCTTTCGCCGCGAGATCACGATCATTACCTTCGACCGTACCTTCGGCCAGGCGACCGGGCTCAACCTCTGGTTCTTCGATCAGCTCTTTCTGATTTTGCTCTCATTGGCGATCGTCATCTCGTTGCAGACGGTCGGCAATATACTGGTGCTGGCCATGCTGGTGACCCCCGCCGCGACGGCCCGCCTCCTGACCGACCGCCTGCGCGTCCTGACCGTCCTCTCGGCGGCCATCGGCGCGGCCTCCGGCGTGGCTGGGCTCTACCTTTCGTACCACCTCGGGATCGCCTCGGGCGCCAGCGTCGTGCTCGTCGCGACCGGTCTCTTTTTGGTTGCCTTCCTCTTTGCCCCGCGCGCGGGCCTCGTCACCGTCGCCCTCCGTCGCCGCCTGCACTTTCCGCATCCGGAGCGCGACATCTTCCGCGACGAAGGCCAACCCGCCGAGATGGTGCATGACCACAACTAGGCGGAGCGGACGACGGCATCCTAATCGTCCTCCGTCCAGGCATTCCCCTCCGCGAAGGCGATCCGCTCGATGGCTTCCGCATTCGGCCCCGTGTAGCGCAGCACGTAGAGCCCGTTGCGGATGTCGACGACGTAGATCAAGCCATCCCGGATGATCGGCGAGCTCCACAGACGCACCGCGTATGAACCGAGCGAGAAATCGTCCGCCGCGACCGCCGGCAGCGGGTCGGGGACGAAGACGCCGACCTCAATTAGCGCTGCCGGGTCCCGCAGATCGACCGCTCGGAGGCCACCGGCGTACCAGGTGACAAACGCGATGCTCGCTCGCACGGTCGGGTTATGGGTGGTGAAGGCGCCATCGAGCGCGGCCGTCGCGCCGCAGGCCGCGGGGTCGTTTTCGGCAATGCCGAATGCGCCAACCACGGCCGGTTGGGCGGGATCGGAGACATCGACGACGTGCAGGCGGCCATAGGGACACGTTCCCGGCCCATAGACCTCCTGAGTCGTCACGATTCGATCCTCGTGCGGGATCTTGACCGCGCTGTGCAGATTGCTCCCCGGCAGAAAGAGCCACGCGGCGGGCGGCGTCAGCAATCGCGGCGAAACGTCCGCCTGAGCCGCGGCGAGACCCGAGGTGTCAAGCATCATGAGGCCATTGTTCCAATCGGCCACATAGGCACGGCTGCCATCCTCCGAGACGGTTAACGAGTGGATGCGGGAGAGCACGCCGGCTTCATCCAACGCGTCCCAGGTGGCGACAACCGCCGGAGCTGACGAATCGGTCAGGTCGATGACTCGCAGGTTCGGCGCGAAGCCCCACATTCCAACGTAGGCCAGGACCCGGCCTTGACGTTCCGCCGCCGGATCGACCCAGAGGAAGAATTCGTGCGGCAGCGCGTCGCCGAAGTTGACGCTGCCTCGCGCGACCGGCGCCGCGCAGTCGGAGACGTCGTAGAGATCGAGGCTGTTCGGCGAGAGGGAGAACGAGTTAAGCCGATAGTTGAGTACCACGAGCAAGTCAAACGCGGCGACGGCGCGCAGTTCCCGCATCGTGCTGCCGGGATGATGCGGGATTTCGCCCGTGACGCGTGGCGTGGCCGGTTCGCTCAGGTCGAGTATGAGACTGCCTTGATCGCCGCTACGGCTGCCGACGAAGCCGCACTCGCCGGCGATCGCCATCCCCGCGTTCATGCCGCGCGCGTTCAGGTCGTGCTGGCCGACGGCCTCGAAGTTCGTGGCCGTCTCAGCCAGCGCGGGCTGCGCGCTGAACAGAGCAGAGAGGAGGAAAAGCACGACAAAGAGGATGGATTGACGCACGTTTGCCTCCTCTCAGGTGCGAACGGCGCTGCCGTTGCCAGGATGACGCGGCGAAACCACCGTCAGCCGTCAGCCGTCAGCCGTCAGGAGACAGCATAGACGAAGGGCGCTGACGGCTATCGACTCGTCGTTACCAATGAACCTCCACCCGCGTCCCGTAGTCGGCGAAGTCGAAGAGATGTTCCGCGGCGCCGGGGCCGAGGGCGACGCAGCCGCCGGTGGCGCCGTCGCCGCCGGGGACGATGTTGCCGCTGCCGTCCTTGGAGTACGAGTGGAAGCCGTTGAGGCGCTCTGAGTCGAAGGCGACCCAGTCGGTGATATACGCCTGGCCCCACTCCGTCCAGGTCAACTCCTTGGCTTTACCATAGACGTAATAGGTGCCGATGGCCGTGGCGTAGAAGCCGTAGTCCGTCTCGTCCCAGCCGAGGGAGGCGTAGTAGGTGGCGATCGCCGAATCACCCTCGTAGAGGGTCACCGTGCTGTCGCCGCGATCGATGTCGATCCACCGCTCGGGGGCAGGCGTGCCGCCGCCGCCGACCCACTCACCCCAACCGGGTGAACCGTTGATTGTCAGGTATCCGCCGTACGCCCATCCGACATTTCCGTAGTAGCTGACCTGATACCACCCATCGCCGGTTGGGCCGTCCAGTACCTCGATTGGCGACCCCTGCGGCATCTGGTTGATGACCGCGGCCCAGGTGCCGGGCTCGGCACGGAGATTGAGTAGGTCCGTTTCGACCCAAGAATCGCCGGCAGCCTCGGCGGATTGAGGAGCGATAAGCACTGAAAGCAAGGCGAAGAGCAACGCACCGCAAACGACAATTCGAAACCCGCGTCCGGTGACATCCCCCCCGGAATGCCGGCCGGATTCGCGGGCACGAAGACCCCCGAAAGGCATACGACCCCCTCCCATGACGAGTTTTCGTCGCGGGGCGAACAGAGCAGACATCCCTGTTGAGCGGTAGGGATTGGTCCCGGACCGGCGGACGGTCCACCATCACCCTACTCGCTCGCTTCCCCGGAGGGAATACCCCGCTAGTCCCAGCAGTCTACCCGACCGTTTTGGGGATTTGTCAACAAGACATATGAGAAGATGGGTGTACGAACGAAGTTGTTCGTGCCCCGATGGCACGGATCATAGTGTTTTGAGCGCATCAAGTTGTTCGGTCACGCGGGACCCATTGCCGCCCTGTCCCTACCGAAAAAAGGGTCACCTGTCGTGAATCTCGTCACCTTCGTCGGGAGCCATGCCTACGCGTGACAGGCATGCACAGAACGCCCGGATTCGACTGGCATAGCGAATAGTGTAGGCATGCACGGACTCGGGGGTTGCGCTTAGGCCCTCGACTGATGTCGCCGTCGCGGATATCCTGCCGCCGCTTGGAACAATCGCTCACAACGTTGGCGAGGAGCTCATGGCAGCGACGTCGAACATCGTCCCCGGCGCGGTCACGGAGAACGAGTGGGCCGGCGCGTCCTGTATCCCGCTCGACGCCCTCACCCGTTTCGCGCGCAACGTCTATGAGGCGGTCGGCCTCACGCCCGATAATGCGGCCATCGCCGCGGAGAGTACGGTCGTTGCCGACCTCCGCGGCATCGACTCGCACGGCGTCGCGCGGCTGCCCATGTATGCACGCCGCGTCCGTGACGGGCTGATCAACCTCGATGCGGAGCTCGTCGTCGTCCGCGAGTCCCCGTCGAGTGTGGCGTTCGACGCCCAGAATGGCATGGGGTTGGTGCTGGCCCCGCGGGGCATGTCCCGCTGCATCGACAAGGCCGAAACGACGGGGATCTGTCTGGCCACGATGCGCAACAGCAACCACTTCGGCACGGTCGGGTATTACGCGCTCCTCGCTGCCAGGCGCGGGCTGCTCGGCATGGCGATGACAAACGCGTCGCCCCTCGTCGCCCCGACCTTCGGGGCCAAGCCGATGGTCGGCACGAACCCTCTGGCGATCGCGGCGCCGACCACCTCCGGCCAACCCGTGCTGCTCGATATGTCGACCAGCACCGTCGCCTGGGGCAAGATCGAGATCGCTCGCCGCGCCAATACGCCAATCCCCGAAGGTTGGGCGTGCGACGCGGAGGGCCTGCCCACGACCGACCCATTCGCCGCCCGCTCGTTGACGCCGCTCGGCGGCGAGCGCTCGCGCAGCGGCCACAAGGGCTACGGCCTGGCCGTGATCGTCGACGTTCTCTGTGGGCCGCTCGCCGGCGCGGCCTGGAGCGCCGCCGTCTCCGGCGCCGGCGGCCAATACACGAATGCCGGAATCGGTCACGCCTTCATGGCCTGGCGAATCGACGCCTTCCGCGACCCGGACGAGTTCTACCGGGACCTCGACGCGATGCTCGACGGCCTGCGCGCCACCCCGCCCGCCCCCGGCCACGAAGCCACCGGCGTCCTGATCCCCGGCGATCCCGAGAACACCGCCGAGGCCCGCAACCGCGCCGAGGGTGTACCGGTCAAACTGACGGTACTGGCGGAATTGCGGGTGTTGGCCGACCAGTTGGGGATGGCGTTTACGTTGGAGGACGCGATCGCTTGTTAGGGGCAGATTCCTCCGAATCACCGCCAAGATCCCAATACCTTTTGATCACCGCCACCGCGTCCTCGATGGCCTTCGCCGCGTCCAACCCCAACACGCGAGCGGGCGGCATTGCGGTGGCGCGGACGCCGTACGGTTCCGGCACGGCAATGACGCCGTTGGCCGGGCCGATCAGCGACTCCGCGATGGCCGCCGAGCAAAATGGCGCGTAGGTTGGGGCATAGCCGCCTTCTTGGGTCACCACGAGGCGACCATCGCAGAGTTCGCCGGCGAGTTCCACCATGAACGTCGTCATTGCGCGGTACGAGGCAGTCGTCAGCGCCATGCGGGCGAGCGGATCGAACACACTCGCGTCTTGGCCGGCCGACACAAGGATCAGGTCTGGGCCGAATTGCCTGACCACTGGCAGCACGATCTGACGCAATGCGGTTTCGTAGCCTGGCCAACCCGTCCCGGCCGGGAGCGGGATATTGACGGTGTAGCCTTCGCCACCGCCTGCACCGGTCTGATCGACCACGCCCCAACCGAGCGGGTAGAGTTCGTCCTGATGCAATGAGATGAAAAGAACGCTCCGATCGGCGTAGAAGGCGTCCTGGGCGCCGTTGCCGTGGTGGACGTCCCAATCGAGGATCAGCACCTTTGCAACGTCGTGTGCCCGCTGGGCGTGCCGCGCCGCGATCACGGCGTTATTGAAGACGCAGAACCCCATTCCCTTGTCAGCCATCGCGTGGTGGCCCGGCGGGCGGACCAGCGCGTAGGCCGCATCGACGGTTCCGCTCATGACAGCGTCGACCGCCGTGATCGTCCCGCCCGCGGCCAACCGGGCAATGCGATCTCCATCGATGCCGATGGGTGCGCCATCACCCGTCTCGCCACCCGTCCTCGCCACCTCGCGCACCCGGTCCAAGTACGCTTGCGTGTGGTATGCCAGCAGGGCCTCGTCGCTCGCCTCACGTGGTTCAATCCGCGTCATCTGGTCCGTGAACCCGTAGAGGTCCATCAGCTGTTTCGCCCGCCCGATGAGACTCGGACCCGAGACGTGCGGCACCGGTTCGGCAAACGGATACGGACCGTGGTCCCCGAACTGGGCTAACCCCGTGTTGTGGGTCAGATAGCGGTCGTCGAAGACCAAACCGACCCGCCTCGTGCGATTCGACGTCATCCCTTGATCGACTCCTCAAACGTCGAGAGCCGCCGGCAAGTTAGCCGGCGGCTCGTTCAATTCTTGCCCGAAGTGGCGCGACAAGCGACCTACGCGGACCAGACGCTCAAGCTCATGCCGTCCAGGACGTTCCACATGTACATGAAGTCGCCCCACGGGATGGCGGTCAAGGAGCCGGTCCCGGGGTCGGAGAGATAGATGTTGCTTTGGTCGTAGTCGTAGGCGACCATGACGTGCATACCCGCCACGAGCAGATAATTGACGCCGTCGTCGCCGGTTTCGTAGTGGCTTTGGTCGCCCCAGAGGCCGAGCCAGACGAGCGTCGGGGCGCCGGAGTCGAGCCGGGACGTGAGTTGGGCCGAATCGCCCTGGGCATAGAAGGTTTCGCCATAGAAGCCGAAGCCACCCAGCGCGGCGGCCAGCGGCTCGGCGTAGACGCCGTAGTCGTTCGTATTGCCCCACCAGCCGGTGATGTTGCCGCGGTAGCCATAATGAGGATTCTGCGACCAGCCGACTGCCTCTTCGACGGCGTACTCGGAAATCGCGTTGCCCCAATAGCTCGTGGCGATTTGGATCGCGGCGTATTCACAGCTCAGATTGCGTTGCTGGACGTAGGTGGGGAATCCACCGCCGGCACTGCTACTCGACGGGGCAGATTGCACGTTGGGAATGGTTGCCTCGACCGTGAGCATCGTAGCGCCGGCGCTACAGCCACCGTCGCTGCCCGGAAGCACCGAAAACCCCTTGACGTACGCGCCAGCGATATTGACGTCGACCCAACCGTTCGCACCGGCATAGGCGCTGCTGGTGTCGAGCGTCAAGTACGCTACTCCACCACCGTCCGTCACCGATCGATCAGCGGCGACGACCTCGTCGTCGACGAAGAGCGCGGCCGAGACTTCGGTTTGGGTGACGGGATTGCCACTAGCGTGGACTTCGACCGCAATCGGGACGGCGCAGCCGACGGCGGGCGCGGTGGCGCCGATCGTGATCCAACTCGTCACACCAAGCGAGTTTTGCGCCGCCACGCGGGGCGCTGCAACCAGCCCCGGCGCAAGCAGCAAAAGTGCCGCGACGACCATGACCGGTAGCAAACGACGCATGCCCCTCTCCCCCTGCGTTGACTTGGGCGCCTCCACCGAACGAACACCCGCGGGCCGGCTCGCGTCCGGCGCGCACAGAGACGCCAATCCTTCCCTCGTCTCGACGACCCTAAGAGACCTGGGGTTCGAAGTTTTGCGCCGATGCGGGTCTATTGGGGTCTGCCAGTTCCCACGTGAGCACACTACCACACATTGGACGTACAGTCACCAGTTTTCGCAATTTTTATGCCCTGTAAGGCCTCCTGGTGTCGACAGTCAGGCTACCGCAAGCGTGGCTCCGGCATCACTGCCGTCTGTTTCTGTCAACGCGCGTCACACCTTGGGCGTTTCTGGTAGGCTACAAAATGGCGACTTCCGTCAGACCGCGAACCGCCGCGCGCTGGTCAATCGCCGCCCCGGCAGGACGCCTTGGTGGCGGCTCCAACCGCGCCACGAAAGGGAGACGAGTACAGGCTCATGGCTCGGACAGTGACGGCGACCGATCGCGCAATCATCCGACTACTGCAGCAGAACGCTCGGATCTCGTACGCGGAACTCAGCCGCGCGACGGGCATCCCTGAATCAACGGTACGCCGGCGGATGGACCGGCTACAACATCGCGGCGTCATCGAGTTTGCGATGCAGGCCGATCCGTCAAAGCTGGGGTACGACTTCCGGGCGATGATTGGGCTCAAAGTCGAATTGCGGCGGCTCGAAGAGATCGCTGAAATGCTGCGCGGCATGAATGAGGTCACGTTTGCGACCTTCGTCACCGGCAACTTCGACATCATGGCGCAGATCGTGGTGCGGTCCCAGGAAGATTTGGTGACGTTTCTGACGCGACAACTCGCTCGCATCGAGGGTGTCCGGTCGACCGAAACCTTCGTCATGCCCTATCTCATCAAAGCAGCGACCTCCTGGGTCCTACCCGAGGTCGACGATTCGGAAGTGAGCGCGGACGCCGATTCCGCCGCGGACGAGGATCCGGCATCGAATGGCGCTGCCCCGCGCCGCCGCCGTGGCCGGCCGCGCAAGGTCGCCGCCGGCGCGTAGGATCCGGCTCGCCTAATCGCGCATATGGTACGGCACGTTCGCCGTCACCACGCCCCGTTGAAAGAGCAGCGCCGCCTTGATGCGAAGCGCCGTCTGGTTATGCAGGAAATGCTCCCACCAATGCC
>JBOGUE010000686.1:0-6505 GCA_050695955.1 Thermomicrobiales bacterium
GCGTCGAACCGCTCGCGCCCTTCTCACCACCAGGAGGCATTTCCAGCAATGGGGCCGAAGCAGTCCTGTAGTAAGCGCGGCGCCCGGTGCGCGCTCAACCTCGTCCGCGGTACGCTCGTCACGCTGATGCTCCTCGCGAGCGCGGCCGTTCCGGTCACCGCCCTGGCGCAAGAGACCACAGCCGAGACCGACGAGGCGACGACCGGCGCTCCCGGCGAGCTCCTTGACCTGCCGGCGATGGCGCTCTTACCCGACGACCTTCCTCATGAAGGCTACGGCGTTCTGGGGGGACGCCCCGTGCAACCGGAGCCCGGTGATGACGACTATGACTACTGGCTTGGAGACTACAGCCTCATCCTCGCCCTCCCCGACCCGGACAATCCGGCGGTCGGCGGTCGGCTCATCATCTCCTACGTGACGCAATATACCGAGGAGATCTATGCGGCGTTCCGCCTGTTCGACGAACAAGAACTGGCCAGAGTCGATGGAGATCTGATCGAGGGGGCGCCAACGTTTGGCGATGCATCCTACCTGGCCCGCATCGCCGGCATCACGCCGGAATCGAGGCTCCCCTACCAACGCCTGGAAATCGCCTTTTCGATCGATACGTTGGTGGCCATGGTCGCCATCGAGGACTACATCGGCCAGGAGCCGGCCCTCGAGGAGATCGAGGCGTTGGCCGAGATCATGGTCGATCGGATCGACGCTGTGCGGGCCGATGAACAGCCAGGCCTGAGCGCGAAGCTCCTCCGCCTGGAAACCGGCAACGACTTCCGGGTCGACTATGACAGCCTGGAGATCCCGCTCCAGCTCGACGGCCGAGCTGTTCGCCTCTTCGACGATACCGACGAAGGCTTCCAGCTTCGCGCCGAGGTCTGGGCTGAGAGCGGCGTTATCGACGCCTACCAAAACGAGCAGTTCCTGCAGCCGGACGGCGCCGACGATGTGCTCGATCAGCTCTACGTTTCGTCGCGGATCTACCGCTTCGAGACCGAAGACGAGGCAGCCGCGTTCGTCGAGACCGCGGCCGAGGGAACCGTCGCCAACCCCGGCGCCTTGAGCAACGCCCAGGTTGTCGAGGTCTCGGGCTTCGACGGCGCGACGAGTGGGATCTCCTACGACGTTTCGCTCGGTGAAGGGGTGACGGCGTCAGGCATCCGCATCTGGACCCAGGTCAACGCCTACGTCGCGAGCGTCGATGCCGAGATCGCCGGCGGCGTCGCCCTCAAAGGAGTCCAGAAGCTGACGGCCGCCCAGGTCGCCTGCCTCGAAGACGAACAGCGCTGCGCGGCGATGACGGTGCCCGACAGTCTGCTGAACAGCTAGCCCGGATACATTCACCCGGGTCCACTTGCTTCATCGCGTGCCTTGAGCACCGATGCGAGCAAAGTTGGAGGGAATCACGGATGCGCGCGAGCGCCGAGCAGCAGTGGACGGAAGCATCGTCCGTACCTGGCATCCCCAGGCGGCGAACCGGGTGCTGGGCAGGCGTTGGCCTGGGCATGTTCGTCGTGACCACCGGGGCGGCCGCCTGGTTCGCATGGGCGGCACACGATCGAGCAGGATGGACCCCCTGGGTGGTGCTCGGGCTGACGCTGACGGCGCTCACGATCTTGCTCCGCCGTGCCGCATCGAGAGGTACAGCGCTGGCCGCGGCCGCATACACCGCCGCGGCGGCGGCTACCGGTCTGATCGCCTTCGCAACGGCCGGCGGACCGACGTCCGCCGAGGATCGGCTAGCACGAATCGACCTGCCACCGATCGATCTCGCGACGGCAGGACTGCTTAACCTCGTCGCTGCCGGTAGCGCAATCGCGCTTGCCTTGCGGCGTGGCCATTGGCTAGGCTGGGACGGCGCGGACGTGGGCATCCTGGGAACGCGGCTGACTGCACTGGCACGGGCCGCCGGCGTCGGCAGCGTGTTTGCGCTCACCATGGTGGCCGCGTCTCAGCCGGTCGTCTCTGCCTGGCAGGAGCACATTGCTGACCGGCGCATCGACGCGATCGTCACGCACACGGTGCATGCCGCGGTCGACCTCGACCACCCGTCGGACGTGGGTGGCCCACCCAAGCCTGGTCGCGTCGCTTGGACCACCGACGGTATGGGGGACGTTGTGCACCGTGGCGGGATGCTCGTCACGTGGGAGGAACACCGCGACGATGACGGCGATCTGACCAGCTCGATCGTCGCGCACGACGTGCGGACGGGGGCCGAGCGCTGGCGGTTTACCGTCGCTGATTCTCACGGCTTTGGCGACGTGGCCGTCGGGGTCACATCCGTCGTCGCGATCGTCGGCGACGACGTTCTCATCTGCTTGGACCTGGAGAACGGCGCGCGGATTGCCACTCGTCGACTGCCGGAAACTTCCGGAGAGTGGCGTATCGTCCGCGACGAGACTTCTCGGCAGATCATCGACACCGGTATCGACTTCATTTTCCTGCGCAACAGTCCCAACGACGCAACGGCCATCGTCAGAGACATCCAAAGCGAAGCAGAGATCATATTGGGCCTGCGAATGCCCAGTCTGCGGATCGAGTTGCAGCAAGATGTGCCGGCCAGCATGTGTGAATACGCCGTGGTCGCAAGATTGCCGGCGCTTGTGCGCGGGGGATCAGGCTGTGGCGCGCCGATTATCACCATCTTCCATTGGCCCAACGCCTTGCGTCCCCACGCGCAGATCACGCTGACCCCACCAGCCGAAGTCTCCCTCGATTCCTGCGCAGTCCCATGCGCCTTGTCCTTTCAAGTGACCGACGTCGCAGCAAACGGCCGGTTGCTCGCACTGGTGATCAGTTGGGATCAGGGAGGGCAAGAGATCGTTGGCATGCACGACGACGGGGACATCTGGCGACTGCCAATCCCTGACGACAGCCATTGGTACGTGTATGCCGACAATCGGCCGGATCGGGACGGCCGCTTGATCGTCACCGACGGTAAGCAACTGCACGTGCTGGATTGGTTTGATGGCCATGCGCTCACCGAGGCGTCGCCGCTCCAGGGCGAACAGGCGGAGGCGATGGTCATTGACGGCGACCGGGCTTACATCTTGACTCAGAACTCCACGGTCGTCGTGCGCGACCTGCATCCAGCCCGTCCGTTGGCGGTTCTCGGCGCCATGCCGCTTCCGCGCTCATGCGCTCCCGCCTCGTGGGCGCCGCCGACGGTGGGCGGCGGCGTGCTCGTCATCCATTGTCGCGACGACCAAGCGATCGTCCTCGTCGACGGGCCGGACTTCCAGATCAGACAGCCGGACATCGTGCCATGGTGAGCACAGCACTGGTGATTGCAACGAGACTCATGCGGAAAGGAAGCGACAATGATCACACGCTGGCAATGGTTTCGCCGACGGAAGGAGCGGCGGGTGGTGAACGCGCGCTGGCTTGGGCTTGCCATGCTGCTGCTCAGCGGCGGTATATCGAATCCAGCAGGAGTAACGGCTGAGGAGACGACGCCGACGACGTCTGGTGAGATCCTTGATCTGCCGGCGATGACGCTCTATCCCCACGACCTGGACGAGGACGGTTACGGCGTCCTCGTCGCGCTCTTCACCGATCGGCAAAGCGAGGCCGAGTCGATGAGCAAGGCACTCAGCATCGACCCGAACGACCTCGAATCAGGCCTGGCCGCTCTCGGTTGGCTGATGCGGTACGATCTCTACCTCGCCTTGCCGCGGCAGGACGATCCGTTGAGCTTCGCGACGGTCGTCGTGTCGTACGTGACGCAGTACGCCGATGCCGATAGCGCGGCCGACGGGTTCGCCATGCTCGAAGATGAGTCCGGCGACGCCGCGGCCGAGGACGTCGAGGGATCGCGGACGTTCGGCGACGAGTCCGAACTCACCCGCGCGACGCGGTCCAACCCCTCGTCCGGTGAACAGTACGAAGCGCTGGACCTGACCTTCAGGATCGATAACCTCGTTGCCGGCGTTGCGATGCACGACTACACCGGCAGCGAGCCAGCGGTGGAGGAGGTCGAAGCGCTGGGGGACGTCCTTCTTGGCAAAGCTGAAGCCGCGCTCGCCGGAACGGACCCAGGGTTGAGCGGCAAGGTGCTCAGGCTGACCGAGGCTGACGGCTTCACCTTCGAGTACGTGGGAGAATCCTATCTCCAGACTGACGGCCAGGCGCTGACCAGATTTGCCGAGGACGAGAGAGTCGCCCAGCGTCGTGCCGAATTCTGGGCAGCCCAGGGGGTCATCGATGTCTATCAGAACGAGCAGCACCTGTTGCCACCCGGTGTGACGAATTCGGCGGAGGAACTCGCGTTCTTCTCGTCGATTCTCACGTTCGATACCGAGCGGCACGCTGCCGACTTTGTCGACGCGGCGGCGAATCAGCTTGTCGAGCACCCGGAGATCTATACGAACGTCGACGTGGTCGATGACGTTGGCAGCGTCGGCCATGCGACGCGCGCCGTATCCTTCGACTTACTGCTCCACGGGTACGTGCCCGCGTCCGGATTCCAGCTTTGGGCGCAGTCGGGAACGTCGGTGGTCGCCGTGTCCGCGGGTGTCGCGGGCGGTGTCGAATTGAAGACCATCGAGGAACTCGCGACCGCTCAGGTCGCATGCCTGGAACGGGACGTTCCCTGCGAGCCAGTGCCGATGCCGGACAACTTGATCGACGAGCAGACCAGCGAAATCTGAGCGATCAACCAAGGCACAGGCGCAGAAACGACAGTGCCGCCGAAGGAGACCTCCATGGGCGCTGGTTCCGATGCCGCCGCGGCCTCGATTCGCATCGCTCTGGCTCGCCCCGAGCATGTGTCCTCGGTAGGGAAAGTTCTTGCTGCCAGCCACGCGGACTACCCGTCGTTCCGCCACGTCTTTCCCGATCCAACCCGTCGCGCGGCGGTCCTGCGCACCTTCTTTACCGGTGTCGCGCGGGATGCGGTGGCGTTCGAGGCGACCTACACGGCAACCGTTGACGATCGGGTGCTGGGCGTCGCAATCTGGCTGCCGCCGGGTCGCTTTCCGTGGAGCGCCGGGCGGCAGATCCGGTTCGTGCCAACCATGCTCTCCGTGTTGCGGATCGCGCCGCGATCGTTCATGCCGTTTGCGCGTTACGGGGCCAACGCGGCGCGCTTTCACCCAACCGACAAGCACTGGTACCTGGTGGTGCTCGGGGTCAAGCCGGAAGCACAGGGTCTGGGCATCGGTACGCGACTGCTCCAACCGATACTCGCCCGGGCCGATCAGGAGCGACTGCCCTGCTACCTGGAAACCGCGCGCGAAGAGAATGTGGCCTTCTATCAGCGGCGAAGCTTTCGTGTGGAGCACGAAGCGCTCCCGCTCGTACCGGACGGACCCACCCACTGGGCAATGCGGCGATCCACACTGAGCACGTCAGGAGATCGCTGATTCATCGATGTCAGTGCGGCTCGCTGCCGTCGCCGGCATGGGGAAGGAAGGTGCAGGACATGCATCGGGTCAGGGCGCAAGACGACGGGAGCGAGCGACGCCGCCGTCATCGGCTCATCGCCGCGCTTCTCCTCGCCGTGATCGTCGTCATCGTGGGCGTCCAACTGGTGCGTGACGGCGAGGACAGGTACGTGCTGCTCCCCGTCGTGGCGCCAAAGGAGACCGGCGACAGGATGGGTTTGCCGCGCCTTAGCGACTGGCCGACGCGCGGCGATCGCTTCCATGACGAGGAGTTGTTGCGCGCTGCCCGGGCGGCTTGGATGCCCGGCGCCGAGGACATACACCTCAGCCTCGAGGGCAGCCTACCCAATCAATGGTGGCCGGACGATCTGGAGCGAGTCGCGGTCCTCTTCGCCGGGCACGTCGGGAACGAGACGGTCGTGCTCATGACCACCGACCGGCTGCTAGCGCGCTACGACGCACCCGGCCGGCTGATCGTCTGGCCGGTGCCCGGCCTCGTACGTATGCCTGACGCACTCGTCCTGACCGAGAGCAAACCGCGACCGCACGCTCAGGTGCGATTCCTCATGCGACCCTCGGTGAGTCGCCTCGAGGTCTCGCCGGTCAGCGGCGAGCGTCCGGCGTGGCGTCCGGTCACGATTCGCGATGGCGTCAGCGATTCGGTCGACCTGGACCACCTGGACGGGAATTGTCAGGACAGCGTGCTGCTGCGGACGCCAAACCCGTTCGACGCCGCGGACCCACCGCAAACCCTCCTCCACTATTGGTTGGCGCCCTACCCGGCGAAGATATCGTTCGTCCCCGCGGATGGCAGGAACAGCGACGACTCCACAATGGACGCGCCGGAGGCGCTCCGGCAGGTGCGAGGCCTGCTATGCGACCCGCTGACCGACTTCAACCTCAGATCCGAGCCGCTCTCATCCGTCTCCTGGCGGGAGATCTGGCGGGGCGCACTGCCGGAGGACGCCGGACCGGCATCTCTCGTCTACCAGAGACTGGCCTACGCCGGTATTCAGATAGTGGGCGACGGGACGATCAGCGATGGGGTGCTCGTGGGTTCTGGTACAGGCCCAGCCGGCGCGGCGGATGACCAGCCTCCTCCAGTGTGGAGCATGGTATACGGC
>JBOGUE010000687.1:0-15314 GCA_050695955.1 Thermomicrobiales bacterium
ATCTCAGCGCCTGCCTCGGCGCCGCGGCCGAGCCGGTCTATTGGGCGGTCGCGGCGCAGCGGAACTGCAACGAGGGCACAGCACAGTTCGAGGACTACGTCGCGTTCTCCTGGGAAAAGCTGGCGTCAATGATGGCCGAGGGACGTCCGGTTGTCCTCGGCTTCGCTGGCGGTATCTCTGGCTCGCACTACGTCGTCGTCAATAGCGGGTTCGGCTCGGACGGCGCTAATTACTCGATCATCGACCCGTGGGACGGCACGACCTGGAAGACGATCGAGTACTACGCCGAAAAGGGGTACTCGCCCGAATGGTTGGTGATCTACCGCGGCGAGCCCGGCGAATGTACCGCCCGTACCACCGCGCCACCGGTCAAGGCCCCCGATCTCTCGTTTGGCACGGAGGCCGCCGGGGTCGACGGGACCTGGCAATGGCGACCTTTGATCGAGCAGGTCGCCGGGGAGACGGGCGTCGATCCGGACATCATGCAGGCCATCATGGCGCTCGAGTCGGGCGGCAATCCGAACGACATCGGCCCGTACACTGGTTCGCTCGGCGAGGCGATGGGCCTGATGCAGGTCATGAACGGCCTCGACGGGCCTTGGAACTTTGTCGCCCAATACATCGGGCACTACCCGAGTCAAAACGAAATGCTGGTGCCGCTGAACAACATTCGAGCCGGCGCTTACGAGCTGAAATGGCGGCACGACCTTGGCGGCAATTGGTCCGACTGGTTGATTTCGGCGGTCGGATACTTCGGCGCGACGACCCCGGATGGAACGATCACCGGGGCACGAGACGCCTTTGGCACCGATGGCTGGGCGTACTACGATCGGGTCCGCGCCAACTACATCGCGATTCGACAGCGGCTCGGCGGCGGCGGTGATATCCCGGATCCACCCAACGACGTGCGCCGCCCCACCGAATGGCCGCCGGCAGGCACAATCGAAATGTTGCTGGGTGGCGCCGACTATGGCATCAGCCAGGGCTTCGGCTATACCGGCTTCACGCCCTCGCCCGGCGCCTACGATTACGCCGCGGCGTACGGGATGCAGGCCGGCGACCACATCGCCATCGATATCTCCATCCCATACGGCACGGCCCTCTTCTCGCCGATCACAACGTCGGTTCAGTTCGCCAGCTCAGACATCTACTTCGCACCGAACCACGTCGATCTAGACATCCCAGGGATGGGCGGCTGCGCCGAGATCATCTTCGGCCACATGAGCGATCTGCGCGTCACTGCCGGGCAATCAGTCGAGCCGGGGACATTCCTCGGGTACTCCGGCACGGCCGGCACGGGCCCGCACCTTCACCTCGAGGTCCGGGTGCCGGATGCCTCGACCTCGTCCGGCTGCCGTGCGGTCGATCCTCGCATCTTCTTCGGCATGGGCGGCGACTTTGCCCAGGTTCCGCGGCCGGACGGCGGTCCAGCTCCGCCGGCTCCGCCGGCTCCACCCGACTCGAACCAACCAGCCCCGACCAGCCCGGCCGCCCCGCCCGCGGCCGCGCCTCCGACCAACACACCAATGCAGACGAATACGCCGGCTCCTTCCGCCACGGCCACCCTCACTCCCACGGGCACCATCTCGCCGACCGCGACCGTCGTGGACGGCGGAACCCCGGTTGCAACGGAGACACCTGGCGGGCTCACGAGTCAGCCATCGATCCCGACCGCAACTGCACTATCGGACGGCACGCCCCCGACTGAACAGGGGCCCACCATTCTCAGCGGCAGCGTGCAGGATCAGATACCCCCGGCCGGGCAGCCAGGCAGCGGTAGGCTGCCCGGAACTCCGACGCCGGTGCCGCCAAGTCCACCAATTCGGGCTCAGGACCTACCGATCGTCACCATCGTCGGCCCGCAAGACTGGAAGAGTTACGACGCGCCGATCACCTTCGAGCGCTACATCATCGACTTCCCGGCGGATCCGAAAGCGGTCGTCAGCGTCAAACCGCCGGAGGGCACAACGTACAAGCAGGAAGGGAAGTACTCAATCGCCATCACGATCATCAGCCCAAAGATCCCGGGCGGGCTGATGACCCACACTGTCACCTTCTTCATCGACTCCTCACCGCCGGAGATGAACGCGCAGGTGGCCGGGAAGCAATTCCGGGCGCCGCCGGACGCCGGACAGCGAGTGCAGGGGTTCATCGAGTCCGAATCCGAATCCGAAGTGGGTGCGCTCCGGGCACTCACCGTGCCCGCCAGCCAAGCGGATCAGACGGTCTCACCGGCGTCTTGTTACGACGGCGAGGCGACGATCTCCTTCACCTACGACGACTCCGGCACGCCGATTAAGGCGGCGGCCTACCGAATCGACGGCGGTAAGTGGCTGTACTACACGAACAACGCCATGCCGCATCCCATTTCGATCCGCCGCCACGGCAGCCATTCGCTGGAGTACTACGCGGTCGACGCCGCGGGTAACCAGAGTCTGTCGAGCGTCCTCAGTTTCTGCGTGGTTGCAAACCCGGCTGTGCCGATCCAGCAACCCGAACCGACACCGACGGTGACGCCGTCGCCGACGCCGGAAGAGCGCATCGGCGAAGAGCGTGACCCCGATTTGCGTCTGCTCGAACCGGACCAATTGCCCGCGACACCGACCGACATCCCGCCAACCTCGACGCCGTCACCGGCGCCGACAGCGACCCAGGACGCAACACCCGCGCCGGCCTCGCCGACCGCCGAGCCACCGACCACGACCGCAACCGCAACGAGGACGCCCACGCGGACGCCCGAGTCGACCGCGACCTCGACGAACACGCCGATTCCGCCGCCGACTGTGCCGCCATCGATCGTCGAGCCGCCGACCAGTACGCCGACGCGGACGCCCACATTCACGCCTACGGTCACGCCTACCGCCACCGAGGACGATTCAGACGGAGATCCCGATCCCGCGACGCCGACGGTCACCGTGACGGCCACGGTCAGCGTCACGCCATCGCCGGCGCCGACGACCGGCTCCATCAAATTGCTGAACCAGGACGCCCAAGATCAGCCGCTCGCCGGCGGTTGCTTCGCCCTCGAATCAGATGGGCCGCAACCGACAGTAACCTCCGGTGAAGGGGATTCGCCCGAGGCGTGTGACGAGAGCGACGGGGCAAACGACGGCACGATCGCCTTCGGCGATCTCGCGCCTGGCGAATACGATCTGATTGAGACCTCAGCGCCGCCCGGCTACGCGCCGATCGCGCCGATCCGCATCACCGTCGAGGCCGGACAAACCCTGACGTACGAGATCGAACACTCCGCCCAGCTTGGCGGCATCCAGATCGCCTGGGAAGGCGGTCAGGCGGCGCCGTCGCCCCCAGCATGCTTTGAGCTCTTCGTCTCTGGCGGGGGCGGCGATCCCGGCGAACAGGTCGGTGAACAGCAGTGCATCGACGAAATCGTGGCGACGATTACCTTTGCCGACTTGATCCCAGGCATTTACGTCGTCGTCCAAACCGAAACGCCTGCTCACCATCAAACAGCTCAACCGCTCTTGGCGCCGGTGCTCAGCGGGTCGACCACGGAGATCACGGTCCGCAACGACTTACTGCCCGGTTCACTGGCCATCGAAAAGCGCGACGAGTCGACCAACCAGTTGCTCGCCGGCGCCTGCTTCGACCTCTACACAATGGATGGTGACCAGCGCGGCACGCGGGTCACCGGGGCCTGCGACGACGCGGACGGCGCCGCGGACGGCCTGACTTCGATCGGCAATATTCCGCCCGGCTCGTACTTCCTGGCCGAAACCCAGGCGCCGCCCAACTACGCAACCGCCCCCGATCAAGGAATCTCGGTCGTATCGGAAGGGGCGGAAACGATCAGCGTGACCAACGCCCTGATCCCCGGCGCCGTCACGATTCTCAAGACCAACGCCGCCACCGGTGAGCCGCTCGCCGGGGCCTGCTTCACCATATTTGCGGCTGACGACGTCGACCAAGTTGACCCTATCCAGACGGTGTGTGACAGCGGGGACGGCGCCGACGACGGTGAGATCTCTTTCAGCGACCTCATTCCGGGTGACTACGATCTCGTCGAAACGGTCTTCCCGCCGGGATTCAATCCCGCGCAAGGTACACGGTTTACCGTCGTCGCCGGCGCGCCGATCGAACTGGTCGTGCCGAACGAGCCAATCTTTGGCGGGATCAGCATTACCAAGCTGGCTGAAGACACGAGTGAAGTCCTTCCGGGCGCGTGCTTCGACATCCATCAGGATGACGGCTCAGGAGGTCCAGGGGCGCTCGTGACGTCGATCTGCGACAGCGCTGACGGGACCGACGACGGTCTGGCGGTCGTCTCCGGGCTCGCGCCCGGCGGCTATGTCATCGTTGAAACGACGGTGCCGGTGGGGTATCTCGCCGCGCCAAACACGCCGGCGACTGTAACCGCCAATACCATCGCCGAAGTCGCGATCATCGATGCGATGCAGCGCTCGACGTTAACCCTGCGGAAAGTCGATCCCGACGGTGCGTTGCTCAACGGCGCCTGCTTCGATCTCTACACATCGGCCGGCGGCAGCGCGGACGAATTCGTCGCCGGCGGCTGCGACGGCGTAGACATCCAGACCGCGTCCGACGGCGTTAGCCCTGATACGCTCGACGGCGTCATGACCTTCCTCGACCTTCTCGCGGGCGCATACGTGTTCATCGAGACCGTCCCGCCGCCCGGCTATGGGGGCGCCTTGGCAACGGAGGTCGTGATCGAAGCGGGCCAGGACAAGGCCATCGACGTCGTCAATTCTTTCGATCCGGTCGGCGACGTGGAGGTTACGGTCTATACCGACCCCGGCAGCGGTCGCGTGCCGCTGCCGGGCGCCTGCATTGCGCTCTACGAATCCGGCACCTATGGCATGGGCGAGCCGCCGATCGTGGAGCAGTGCGACGGCGAAGATTCGAACCCCAGCATCCTCTTCACCAACGTCCCAGTCGAGCATTACGTTGCCTTCGTGAGTGCCGTCCCGGACGGGTTCCAACCGAGTGAGTCTATGCCATTCGAAATCACCGCGGGTGGCGCGACCCAGGTCGAGATCGACGTCGAACCGCTCCCGCATTATCCGGTGACCGTCAACACGTCGGACTCATACAGCACCGAATTGGTGCCCGGCGCGTGTTATCGGGTCCGGGACGCCGGCGACACGACACTGCTGACCGGCTGCGACGCGGACGACAACAACGACGGCGTCACAGATCTCGGCCTTCTGCCGCTCGGCGGACCGTACTACCTCGATCAAACGACGACGCCGGACGGGTACTTCACACCGAGCGTCCAGCAATTCTCGATCGACGACAACTTGACGCTGAACGTGGTCATCGATCCGACCAGCACGCCGACACCGCCTCCAGATCCGGTGCCTGAAGGCTCGATCAGGATTCTCAATTACGGACCGGGTGATGTCCCGCTTGGGGAAGCGTGCTTCTATATCGTCGACGTCACGTCAACGGGAATGGGAGAGAACTATGCCCATACGCTGTGCGATTCCGCCAGCGCCCCACACTTACCCGACGGCAATCCCGACGGCATCCTCGTCGTCGGTTCGTTGACGCCGGGGGACTATCGAGTCAATCAGACGACACCTCCACCCGGGTATGCCTTCCCCATGAGCAATGTCTATTGGATTACCGTGACAACAGGCACGACGCAGGATCTCACCTTCCACAATGAGCCGCTGGTCTCGACCGGCTCGATCACCGTGACCCTCACCGACGAATTCACGGGCGAACCGATAGAGGGCCGGCCGTTCCAGCTCTTCCACCAAGATACGGAGACAATCGTCAATGCGGCCTCGACCAATGTGTCCGGTGTCGCCATTTTCTCAGGCATCACGCCGGACACCGACCGTCCAGACGCTTACTGTGTCATAGCGGAGGACGTCTCTGGTTGGTATTACCTCCCGGACGACCAGCAGTGCATGGCGGTCACGGCGGGAGACGAGCTCTCCATCACCTTCGAGAGCGGGCAGCACTCGTTGTGGCAGCCGGCGAGCGATTCGGTGGCGTATGCCCATGGAATTCCTTCAAGCAGTCTGCGTATCTTCGCCGGTGGGCGTTCCCTCGTCGTCCGCTTCGGCGATGCCAACCAAACGCACGTCGTACTCGCCGGACATGCTGCGAATCCCATCGAGCAAGATCTCGGTCGCGGCCGCTTGGCCCGCTTCGAGTCCGGCGACGCCCGCCTCCGGGTTGTCGAGCCGGATGTTGACGGTCTTGACCTCACGCAAGTCGCCGTTGGCCTGGTAGAGGACGATGGTCGCTTGAACCACGTTTGCGGTGATCTCGCCGTCGTTGCGGAAGGTGAGGCTGAGCCACATCGTCGGATGCGAGGCGTCCGGTTCGTGCATTTCCTCGTCGACGATGACCACGTTCGGCCGCGTGGCGGTGATTTCTGCTTCAGTGATCACGAAGCCGCTGACCGCCACCCCGTGTGCGACCGACGCGTCATCGCCGTCGAGGAGGAAGACGAACGGCGCCGACTCGCCCGGGAGGATCGGGCCCGGAATTGCTGACGGTTGAAACGTCGTCCCCGCGAGGCAGACGGTGATGATCGCCTCAACCGGCTGGTCGCCGTCGTTGCTGATCTCCCCAAGGAAGCGCATGCGCCCCGGCTCAGTCGTCGACAGCCGGAGGTCGGACACGACCAAGAGCTCGACGCCGGGATCGGATTCGACGGGCGACTGACAATCCTGTGCCACAACCTCGCCCGGCGTCGCGGTTGGCGACGCCGGGGCCGGGGTCGGCGCCACTGGCACCGGGGGCACGGTCGGTATCAGCGTCGAGGTGGCC
Source organism: Thermomicrobiales bacterium (assembly GCA_050695955.1). Taxonomy (GTDB): domain Bacteria; phylum Chloroflexota; class Chloroflexia; order Thermomicrobiales; family UBA6265; genus JBOGUF01. The sequence goes on from JBOGUE010000687.1 coordinate 6,769, forward strand.
TCCGGCGTGGCGGTGCTCGTCGGTTCGGCCGTCGGGCTTGGCGTTTCGGTCGGCGATGGCGTGACCGTCGCCGAGGCCGTCGGTTCCGCGGTCGCGGCTTCGGTTGGTTCGGGCGTCGGCGTCGTCGTCGGCCGAGGAGTGGCGGTCGCGGCAGCAGTCACGGTCGCGGTTGGACGCGGCGTGGCGGTCGAAGCTGGTCTGGGTGTCGGCGTTGCGGTCGAGGCGGGAGTTGCGGTCGCCGTCGCGGTTACCGTCGGCGGGGACGTCGCGGTGGCGGTGGGCGCTGTCGTTGCGGTCGGTTGTGGCGTGACCGTCTCAGTTGGAGCGGCAGCGGCCTCAAGCGTGGGGCTTGGCGTCGGTACGCTCGTGGCAGTCGTCGTCGCCATCGCGGTCGCGGTGACCATCAGAGCAGGCGGCACGGTCGAGGTCGGCTCGGCGGTTGCGGTTGGGGACGCGGCGGTCGTTGCGGTCAACGTGGCGGTTGGTGAGGCTGGTGCGACCGTGGCGGTAGCGGTCGGTTCCGCCGTCGCGGCGGGGCTGGCGGCCGTAGTGGACGTCGCCGCGACAGCCGGCGTCGCAGGCGCCGGGCTGGCCGTTGACGTCGCCGCCGCAACGGTCGACGTTGCCAACACGGTCGCGGCGGATGGCACGCTGATCGGCGAGGCGGTCGCGACCAGCGGCGTAGGTGATGCCGTCGCCGCGGGGAGAGCAACCTCGGCTGGCGTGGTCGACGCCGCCACGACCGTTGGCGTGGCGGGCGCGAGCGACGGAACGACCTCAGTTTGAGCCGGTGGCGCCGTCGTCGCGGTGGCCGTGGCGGCGGGGACATCTTCGGTCGGGCCGGCGGCCGGACTGCCGGGTTGATCGCTGACAACGACGTCGAAGTTGATCTCCCGCGATGCTTCCTCGTTGCCGGCCATGTCGACCGATCGGTACTCGAGCGTGTGCGCGCCCGCCGTGACGACTGCGATCGGCCGCGAAACGGTATCGGTTGAGTACGTTTGCCAATCCTCCGCGCCATCCAGCCGGTACTCGATGCGCGAGACCGCGCTCAGACCATCGGCCGCGGCCAAGGCAATCGCCACCGATCCCTGGTACGTCTCGTCTTCGGCCGCGGCGCCGTCGATGGTGGCCGACGTTCGCGGCGCGGTCCGATCAATAGTGAAGGCAATGGATTCGCGTAGGTACGGCGTGTCCGCGCCGTCGCGTGTGGCTGTGATCGTGACGAGGTGGACACCCTCGTCGTCGATGCGCTCGCCGTCGTCGATCGATGACTCGATGACGTCACCGGGCGCGGCGCCCTGCACCTCAAAGTCGAGTGTCTGGGCCTCGGTGGAGACGCTCTGATCACTCGGCGAGATCAGCCGAACGTTCTGGGGCGGCGTGCCGGTGATCACGGTGCAGTTGGTCTGCTGGCCCTGGTAGACGATCAGCGCGTCGGGGACGTAGCCTTTCGAGGTGAAGAAGGCGAGCGTTTTCCAGGTCGTGCCGTCCCAGGGGTCAGTAACGCGGAAGTCGGACGCAAGTCCTGATCCGCTGCCCGGGCCGGTGTTGACGACGACGAAATGCTCGCCGGTCGGCCCGCCCTTGAGGCGGACGATGATCGGCCAGTCGCCGGATAGCTGTATATTCAGTTCTTCGTATGAGAAGGGACCCGGTTCCGAAAAGGTGACGAGATCGTCGCCGCAGGACGAGACGGTCGCCCAATCGACCGGCGCCGACGCGGACTCGGCGTTCAGGCATTCGGCAAGCTCGCCCGGATCCGACCCGGTGTCGAACGCGGCCAGCACCGACGCAGCGGCCGTCAGACCGCAGCCCGCGACGCCAATCTCTTCGTCAACCGGCGCGAGCGTTTGGGCGCTCCAACGCGGGTCGTTTTGGCTGAACGCCGTGTCGAGGCAGGGGGTCGTCAGGTCGCCCGCCTGTTGCGGCACGGGTGGCGCGTCGAGCACCTGCGCACGGCCGGTTTCGACGTCGACTTGGTGGAGCTGTCGACCGCCGTCCTCCGTGGTGGTGTAGAAGCCCAACGTCTGATTGTCGATCCATTGCAGGGGAACCGGGTTGGCCCCGTAGAACGCCTCCGGACCGAAGCCGTCCGGCGTCGGCTCGACGGGTTGTGGATCACCGCCGCCGACGGGCACGGTCATCAGCCGCAGCGCTGGTCCCTCGCGCACGGCGAACGCGATCCGTGACCCATCGGGGCTCCAGGTCGGCTGCGCGGGCCACAAACCCTGTTCGACCACCGCCAATCGGCGCGGGTCCTCCGAACCGTCAGCGCGCGCGAGCCAGAGCTCGGCGTCGTTGAGTTGCTCGTCCGCTGCCGTGACGAAGAGAACTTGCTGCTGATCCGGTGATCGCGCCGTCAGCGTCGCAAACAAACCAGGCAAGTCAACCGCATCCCGCTCCGCAATTTGGATCCAGTCGGAGTCGGGGTCATCCGCCGCTTCCCGGGCGTAGAGGATGCTTTTGTCGCCACGTGGTTGGATCGTCACGGAGCTCGCTGTTTCGAGTACCGGACGCTCGGGCCATTCGTCGTCGTCGCCATCGCGCAACAGGAAGAACCAGGCCGCGGCCACGACGGCAATGAGCACCACGGCGGCAACACCGCCAATCGCCAACCACGACCCGCGTGGGCGGTTCGAGACGACTGGCGATGGCGCAACCACGAGGGCGCTGGAGACTTCCGCGAGGATCTGTTGATCCGGCCCCAGAGCGCGAACCCGAAATGGGATCGCCGCGTTCTGCGCGCCTCGTGGCGTCAGCCGAAGCGGAACCTCAAGCGAACCGCCAGGGGCGACCGGAAAAGGTCCATCGGGGCGGATGATTTCGAGGTCCGCCTCGCTCACCACGTCGAGCGCAAGATCGACGTCGATTCGCCCGCCGTTCCGCAGGCGCGCCAGATAACTACCGGCCTGGTCCCCGGCTTCCCGCAACGAGAGGCCGATCGGCCCGATCTGTGGCGGTTTTGGGGGAGGAGCTGGCGGAGTCGCTGACTGAACAACAGCAGGCGATGGAATCACAGGCAGCGGTTCTGTTGGCCGGTCGAGATCCTCTGAACCGGCATCCGCCTCGACCGGCTTGGTTTCCGCGATGTCGATCTCAGTCGTGGGTCGATCCGATGGGCTCGACGGCGCTGGCACTGATTCCTGCATAGGTGGCGGCGCCGGTTCCGATAGCGGTTCGGGGCTGTCCGAGGGCCGCGTGGTTGGTTCAACTGGCTCTTCTGGCAGCTCGGAGGTGTTGGACGCGGATGACTCCACTACCGGTAATGGCGTCGCTGCTGTCCCTTGCGCGATCTCCTCGAGTGGGACAATCGAAACCGCGCCGAAGGTCGATGAGCCGAATTCGGGATCGTCGTCGGCAGTCAGGCTGACCATCAGCGGGAGGTTGGTGGGCGTCGCCGTCTCCGGCACGCGCAGACCAACGGTGACGGTGACGCTGCCGCCGGCTGCCACTCGGACGCCGTCGGCCACGTCGCCATCCTCGATCCACGCGGCCGGCGGGCCGGTAATCGTCAACCGAAACCGGCCTGACCGAGCAGTGTCGTTGCGAATGCGGATCGCCATCGCGACCTGACCGCCCGGCGGCACTGTCGGATGGGGATCGATTATCTCGATGACGAGCTGGTCTTCCATGTCCCTGGCTTTGCCGGCCCGTCACACGGTGACCGCGAGCCATGAGCATGGCCGCGGCGGGCATCGTCGATCGGTCCGAGGTAGTTCGCTTGTCGCGCGTTTCGCTCCGTTTCGATAGTAAAGGCCGGGTCCACTCCGGTCAATCGCACATCGAACATGCAAACATGCCGAAAAGGCCGCGCGACGGGCCTACCTACGCACTGATTCTCGAATTCCGGGCGAATTGGGGAGGAATACGTATTGCCACGCACGCTATCTGTGCCTAGAATCAGGTAGAGAGCAATCGATAACTTTGGCGCGTCTCGCGTCCTCGTTCCCCGCACCTTTCCCGGTGGGATCGGGCGGCGTACTGGCGCCGCAAGCCGACGGCGAGTCGGGAAGGGACTTTTTTGGGGATGCGGCAGCCGACTCGGATTCTCGGCATTGCGGTCTTCGCGGCGTTGCTCCTCGCCATGCTGGCCATCGTTCGCTGGGGCGGGGCGCAGGCGCAGGAACAGACGGGGCCGTCGGTGACGTCGTCGTCGCGGGTTGCCTCGTCGACCGGCGGTGGACCGATGCTCCGGCTCGTCGGCGAGACGGCGGGCGCCGCCGTTCGACGGCTCGACGCGCTGCAAGACGTGCCATTGACGGTCGGACGCGAGTGCCCCGCGGTCCTGCTCGAGGATGGGTCGGTTTCCGTTTGGGTCACCGTCAGCAGCACCGTGCCGCTGACATCCGTTGCGGTGGTCGACGACGTCGGCACGCCCGGCATCGTGGACGACGACCTGGTCCTCAGCCTCATCGAGGGCGACCTCGACGTCGACGGCGTTCTCGATCCCGGCGAGCTCTGGGGCTACGCGCTCGCCTTCTTCCCCGCGCCCGGGACCGTGGGCGACACGGTCCACGTCTCCGGCCAGGACGAGACCTTGGCGGTCGTCACGGGGCTTGCCGCCTGCGAGTTCTTGCCGACCGCGCCGCCTCCCGCGCCAACGGAGATCCCGGCCGAGCCGACCGCCACGGCGGCACCAACCAAAGAACCCGCGACGGATACGTCGTTCACAGCGGCGGACGAAGGCGGAGCAGATGACGGCTCTTTCACGATTGCCGCCGATGGCACGCCCACCGTCACCAAGTCATCCGAGGCGACCGAGATCCCGGCAGGCGAGCCTATTAGCTTCACGATCGACGTCGTGAACCCGGGTCCGAACCCCATCTTTCTCGCCAATTTGGAGGATGTGCTGCCAGAAGAACTTGGATTGCTCTGGGAAATCACGGGCTGGACAGGTGAGGGGGTCTGTACCATCGAGGAAGGCGACGGTTTTCTCTTCGTCAATTGCGAGCTCGGTACCCTCACGGCCGGCGAAACATTCCAGGTTCAGATCTCATCAGACACGACATTCGACACCTGCGGCAGCGTAGACAACCGGGCCGTCCTCTATGGGGCGCTCGACGACGCGGGACCAGTGGAGGAACGGGCATCGACCGACTTCGTCACGGTTGACGTCGATTGTCCTCCCCTTGTTGTCGAAAAAGTGGCGAACGGCGACGGGATCATCAACGCCGGTAACTTGGCGATCTTCACCGTAACCGTGCGGGCCATCGAAGACGTGTTCGACGTCTTCGCCGAGGATACGCTGCCTGACGACCTTGGTTGGATCGCCCAGTCGCCGGACGACGAATGCAGCGTCACTGGCGATGAGGTCTACTGTTCCATTGGCGACATGAGCGCCGGAGAGGTATTCGAGTTCTCAGTCGAGCGCTCGACCACGTCGGCCGACTGCGGCGACCTGGTGAACGCGGCCCACGCCGAGCAAGCCTCAAGCTTCGCCTCGTTCTCGGCCGCGCAGGAGGGCGATCCGTCGACCGACGAGGCCACCATTACGGTGCTCTGTCCCGACCTGCGCGTCGAGCAGAGCCCCGACCTCGCCGTCTTCGACTCGGGCGAGGACGCGGTGTTCACGGTCACCGTCTTCAATGACGGGCCGGGGCAAGCGCGCTTCGTCGAGCTGGTCAACCAGCTCGCGCCCGGCATCGTCTGGACCGACGACTTCGAGGACGGTGACAGCGGCAGTTGCGACATCACCAGCGGCGAGTTGTCGTGCTCGTTCGGCGCGATCGCCGCCGGCGAAAGCGTCACGATCACGCTGACCGGCGCGACCGGCCCCGAGGATTGCAGCGACTTCCACTTCAACAACGCGGAGGTGTCCGCCAGCAACGAGCCAGTTTCGGCTGATGACAACAACTTCGCCAACGTGGAGTTCGCGATCCGGTGCCCGTCAATCCGCGTCGATAAGAATTCGCTGCCCGGCGACACGATCAGCGCTGGTTCGATCGCCGAATATCGCATCCTGGTCGCTAACGACGGGCCGGGCGACGCCATCGGTGTGACACTGACCGACGAACTGCCCGACGGTGTCGACTGGTTCATCCCGGAAGGGGGAATCCAACCGACGTTCGAGGGCGCGGACTATTCGTGCGCGATTGTTCCTGACACTGGCGAGACCGATCAGGTCCTGACCTGCACGGTGGCATCGATTCCATCGTCTGAGGGGTTCATCGTCTTCGTCGATGGACTAACCGATCCAGCCGATTGTGCCGCGCCGTTGGAAAACACCGCTAGCGCGGAGGCGAGCAACGAACTACCGGACTCCACCTTTTCGGCTGCCGCCGATAGCGCCAGCGCCACCATCACCGTTCTCTGTCCCGACATCGGGATTCAAAAGACGACCGTTGACGCCGACATCAGCGCCGGGGAAACGGCGAGCTACACGGTGACCGCCTCCAACGCCGGCCCAGGCGCCGCCTTCGGAGTGACCATCACCGACCCGCTGCCCGCGGGCGTCGATTGGCAAGAGGCGCCGGACAATCCACAATGTTCGATTGCCAGCGGGGTGCTCTCGTGCAACGCCGGCAATATTGCGCCATCCGGAACGTTCAGCGTCACCGTCGAAGGTTCGACCGACGCCTTCGATTGTGGGGATCCGCTCTCGAACACCGCGACCGTCGACGCCTCGAACGACGACCCGGTGCCCACCGCGCCGGTGACGATCACGGTCGAATGTCCCGGCCTTAGCATTGACAAGACCGTGGGAACCGACTCGATCAGTGCCGGCGAAACGGCGTCGTTTACCATCGACGTCACGAATACAGGCGGGGGCAACGCCACCGGCGTCACGATCTCCGACACCCTCCCGGACGGTATCGTGTGGGAAGCAAATCCGGACACCGACTGCACGGTGACCGGCGCGGAACTCTTGTGTGAGATCGCCGCGCTCGCACCTGACGGCGACTTCAGCGTCACCGTCGAAGGCGAAACCGACCCCGCCGACTGCGGCACGCTCGAAAATCAGGCGACGGCCGACGCCGAGAACGGTGAATCGGTAACGAGCACGCTGGTCGAAATCGACGTCAATTGTCCAGACCTTACGGTCGAAAAGGTGGCTGAGGACGACGAGATTAGCGCCGGCGAGAACGCCGTCTTCAACATCACGGTGACCAACACCGGTGCCGGGGAAGCGACGGGGGTCATCCTGTCCGACACATTACCTGACGGCATTACCTGGACTGCATTGCCGGACACGGACTGCACGGTCACCGGACAGGAACTATCTTGCGACGTCGGCACGCTCTCGCCCGCCGACTCGGAGACAGATGCCGACGAGTTCTCGGTCACGATGCAGGGCCAAACCGACTCGGCCGACTGCGGCGATATCACGAACACGGCGACCGCCATTGCCACGAATCACGACGAGATCGACAGTGCGGCGACGGTCACCGTCAATTGCGCCGAATTACTCGTGACCAAGGACGCCGCCGACCTCGAGATCAGCGCCGGCGAGGACGTGAGTTACACCATCACCGTCAGCAACCTCGGCGCCGGCACGGCCACTGACGTAACGGTCGAAGACACCGTGCCCGCCGGCATCGCGTGGACCGAAGGCAGCGACGACTGCACCGTTGACGGTCCCAACCTGTTGTGCGAGTTCGGCGACCTCGGATCGACGGAGGAGGCGTCGGTCACAATCACGGGCACGACCGGGCCAGAGGACTGCGGAGAGATCAGTAACACCGCGACAGCCGGCGCGACGAACACCGATCCGGCCACGAGTGCTCCGGCGGTTATCACGATCCTGTGTCCAGGCGTCGCCGTGACCAAAGTCGCGGACGCCGAGGCGGTCGCCGCGGGCGCCGAAATCGGATTCACGCTCACGGTCACCAATCCGCGAGTGGCGAACGCGTTTGGCGTCTCACTCGTCGATGAGTTGCCGGCGGTCGCCGGTCTGAGCTGGGAAGTCGACGGCGGTGCGGACGCGGACGACTGCGCGATTGACGACGGCGTGCTCACCTGCGACGTCGGTACGCTGCCGGGCGGACAAAGCCGCGTCGTTCACATCGCCTCGCCGTCAACGGACGAGAGCTGCGGCGCCATCGAGAACTCGGCGACAGTCGAGGCGGACAACGAACCGGACGACCTCGGCGACAACAACACCGCCACCGCGACCATCGCCGTCCACTGCGCGTCAATCTCCGTTGTCAAGATTGCCACCGACGGCCTCGGCGCCGAGATCGCAACGGCCGACGTCGACGACACGATCACGTATCTCTATTTCGTCGCCAATACCGGTGCGGCGCCGCTGACCGACATCGCGGTCCTGGACGACCACCTCCCGGTCGAGGGCAATCTCTGTCCCGCGGGAACAACGCTTGAACCTGACGACGGCATACCTGGTTCGGGCGCGGACGAGGTCGTATGCGCCGGGGAATACCTGGTGGGCGAGATTGACATAACAGATGATGATGGCTTGACGCTGACCAACCTCGCGACGACCTCCGGCGTTTCGCCGCTCGGCGACGAGGTGACGGCGACGGACGACGCGACAGTCACGATCAATGAGCCGAAGGCGCCGTGCGAGTTCCCGGTCACCTTCACCT
>JBOGUE010000688.1:0-6325 GCA_050695955.1 Thermomicrobiales bacterium
CCGACATCCCGATGATCGGCAAGAGCGTCCTCGTCACGACCGGCGGCGACAAAGACCTGGCCCACACGCAGGCACAGGCGCTGGCGGACGACCTCTGGGCGCGGCGCGAGGAGTTTCGGCCGGAGACGGTGACGGTCGAAGAGGCGATCCATGCGGCGATGGAGGATTCAGGCGGCCCGGTCGTCCTCGCCGACCATGGCGACAACCCCGGCGGCGGCTCGCCGTGCGACGGCACCGCGATCCTCTGGGGCCTGCTCGACCTTGGCGCTCCGAATGCTGCCTTGGCCACGATCGCCGACCGCGAAGTCGTCGACGCTGCGTTCGCGGCGGGCACGAACGCACGCTTGGAGATCACCCTCGGCGGCAAGACTGACGAACTGCACGGCTACCCAATTCCAATCACGGCCACCGTCCGCTCCCTCTCCGCCGGCGACTTCGTCTACGAAGGTCCGATGCAGGCCGGGCGCAAAGAAACGCTCGGGCGGACGGCCGTGCTCGTCTGCGACGGGCGATATAGCACCACGGTCGAGGTCATCGTCTGCGAGCGCCGGGTGCAACCAATCGACCTCGCCGTTTTCCGCTCCCAGGGCATCGAACCGACTGAACGCAAGATCATCGCGCTCAAGTCGGCCGTCCACTTCCGCTCCTCCTTCGGCCCGATTGCGCACCGCATCATCGAGGTCGATACCCCTGGCCTGACCAGCGTCAACTTCTCGCGCTTCGACTTCCAACGCATCCCGCGTCCAATCTGGCCGCTCGACCCGACCTAACGTTTGCGGCCCGCGTGAACCCAGAGCACGTTTTTAGCTGAGAGGTAGTGGCGATGCGTTACTCCTATTCGGTAGTCCTGATACCGGACCCAGAGGGCTGGTTCACCGCGGAAGTGCCCGCCCTGCCGGGCTGCGTGACGCGGGGTCGGACAACGGAGGAAGCGCTGGCAATGGCAGAGGACGCCACCGGTCTGTGGATCGAAGACTTGGCCGCCAAGGATGAGGAGATCCCGATTGAGCGCAACGGGTCCTGGTAGGGGCGGACACGGAGGTCCGCCCCTACACGTTGTCAACAATTCGTGACACCGCGAATCGGCGACGCGTATCCCAGACGTCATGACGCTTGCGCGCCGCGCGCGGGCGGGGTACCCTGCCACCGCGAACAAAAACAGCCGGCCAGCCGGCGAATCGGGGCGTCTTCGGTGGAGGATGGGGAGGGGCATGGACACCTACAACGTCTACATGGACGAGTCGCCCGCCGGCAGCGAGTTGGACGGCGACGGCGAGATGGAGGTCGAGTTCCGCGTCGTGCCGAACAGCACCGACGACGGCGATCCGGAGGAGAACGCCGTCCTCGCTGGCCTCGATCTGGTCGACCTGATCAACTTGCGCGACGCCATCCAGCAGGAGATCGACAACTACGCGCTGATGGCGCTCGAAACCGAAGCCGGACTGCAAGACGACGGCGACGGCGAGGAAGAAGAGTTGATGCCATAGCGGCCACTACGGCATACTTCATCTCGATATTGGGTTCGTAGGAGGGGTTCGTTGGCGGGCTAACAGCTTCCCATTTTGCCGGAGCGCTCAGCGCTAGTCGGCGCTTCTTGCCGTGCGGTTCATGCATGCGTTTGCGTGTTCGGCCGCCATTGCCACATCGGGGAAGTCATGTTAGCCGTCAGCAGTCTCTCGAAGCGGTTCGCCGACCGCTTGATCCTCAATCAGATTTCCTTTGTCGTCAATCAGGGCGCACGCGTTGGTCTGGTCGGTCCCAATGGGGCCGGCAAGACAACGCTCCTCCGCATCATCGCCGGCATCGAGCTGCCCGACGGCGGCAGCGTCGGTCTGCCACCCGGCGCTCGCGTGGGGTACCTACGGCAGGGCTTCGCCGACCTGCCCGGCGGCACCCTGGCCGATCTTCTCGACGGTCCGATGGACGGGTTGCTCCGCGCGCGGTCGACGCTCGATGCGGCCACCGCCAATCTGGGCGATGGCAGCGTTGCGGCATTGCAGGCGTACGACGATGCCCTTGCTGCCTTTGAGGCGGCCGGCGGCTACGCCGCGATCGACGAGCTGACCGCACTCTTGGACGCGCTCGGTCTCCAGCACGTCGCCTTCTCGACGCTGCTGACGACCCTCTCCGGTGGCCAGAAGACCCGCGCCGGGTTGGCGGCATTGCTCGCCAGCCGGCCGTCGCTGCTCCTGCTCGACGAGCCAACCAACCACCTCGACCTCGACGCCCTCGCCTGGCTGGAGGAGTTCCTGATCGCTCAGCGCGTGACAGCCATCGTGGTGTCTCACGACCGGGCCTTCCTCGACGCGGTTGTGACCAGCATTCTCGAGCTGGACGACGCGACGCGGCAGGTAACAGCCTTCGCCGGCGACTACACGGCCTACCGCGACGCCAAGCGCGCCGCGGAAGAAGCCCATCTCCAGGCGTTTCACCGGCAACAACGCGACGTTGCCCAGATCGAACGCAATATTACGTCGGTTGCCTCGCACGCGATGGCGACCGAGAGCGCAACGCGGAACGACTACCTGCGGCGACGCTCGAAGAAGGTCGCCCGCACGGCCAAGGTCCGTGAGCGTAAGCTTGTGCGCCTCTTGGAGTCCGACGAGCGCATCGACAAACCGGATCTGCGCTGGGGACTCGCCCTCGACTTCGGGGAAGCGGCGGACGTCAGCACGGACATCGCTATCGTCGAAGACGCCTCGGTTCAGCTTGGCGGGCGAACGATCCTCGACACCATCAATCTCCATATCCGGGCCGGGGAGCGGATCGCCGTCACCGGCCCGAACGGAGGCGGCAAGTCGACGCTGATCCGGCTGCTTCTCGGCGCCGTATCACCTGCATCGGGTAGCGTCCGCCTCGGCCCGAGCGTGGCGCCGGGTCTCTTTGCGCAGGAGCAGGAAACCATCGATCCTGGCCGCACTGTCCTGGAGCATGCTCGCGCCGTTGCCGCAATGTCGGAAACGGAGGCCAGAAGCTTCCTGCATCTCTTCCTCTTCGGCGACGACGCGGTCTTCCAGCGGGCCGGCGATCTGTCGTACGGTGAGCGATCACGCCTGGCGCTCGCCCTGCTCGTGCTGCACGGCGCGAATTTCCTGCTCCTCGACGAACCACTGAACCACCTCGATTTGCCGTCGCGGGAACGGTTCGAGGAAGCGTTGACCCGCTTCGAAGGGACGCTCCTGATCGTGCTCCACGACCGCTACGCCATCGAGCGCCTCGCGACGCGGGTGATCGAGGTTCGGGACGGTCAATTGCACGAACGATAAGGCGAGCCGTTAGGCGATAGGCGTTAGGCGATAGGCGTTAGGCGCTAGGCGTCATTCCGACCGCCCCGCTTGTCATTCCGATCGGAGAGAGGAATCTCGCCTTCACCAAGGAACGGGACAATTCCTCGCCGCGACTCGGCATGACGGGCAGAGCGGCCCATCAGCTCGCCGGTTTCCGGCCGCCGAACACGGCCAACTCGAAGACCTTGAAATAGCAATCGACGTCGGCGAAGCCGATCTCCCGCAGCCAACTGCATTGCACGTCGACCGGGGCAAGGATGTTGGCCGCCTTGTCGGGTCGAAAGTAGTACTCGTCCGCGACTTGTTGCCGGGACTTGGCGCCGCCACGTCGCTGATGATGGGCAAAGAGCGAGTCGATGAAGAGATCGTCGTTGATCGTGCCAACCCACGGAGTCGCGGGCAGGACGTGCTCGACGTTGACGAAGACGCCGCCCGGTGCGAGCAGCTCGTAGATCTCGCTGTAAAGCGTCCGTTTCCGCTCATCCCGCAAGTGGTGGATCGCGTATCCGGAGACGACCGCGTCGAACGGCGCCTCGCTCGTCACGTCCGCGATCCATGCCTCCTGCCCGACGTCGGCCAGAATGAGGCGGTGTTGATCCGATCCGAATTGCGCCCGCGCTCCTTCCAGCATGGCCTCCGAGAAGTCCACCAGCACTGCTCGGGCGTCGGGGAACCGGCTCAGCACCGCCGCCGCGACCGCGCCCGCGCCGCTGCCGACATCCAGAAACCGCCGCACCGGCTTGTCGCGCGCGGCCACCACGCGCAGCATGGCGTCCAGCTGTTCCGCCGCCAGCGGGATACCGCCGCGCACGCCCTCCAAGAAGGTCCGTACCAACGTGTCGTCCCTCCAAACCTCTGCGCCCGGTTTCACGCCTGCTCACTCCTTTTGCCGTCGTTGAAACCGACGATACCGGCAACATTCTCCTCGCATCGGCGGTAGAATGCGCCTCCCACGACGGATCGTGCCACGCGGGCCGCGGGATGAGGGAGCGCTATGCCGGTCTCGGTCGAGAGTTCGCGGATCATCTACGACGCGCTGAAGGAGGTCGACGTACGCCTCGTCTCGGCGTTGCCGGAGACGTGGTTGGTCCACTTGATCCGAATGGCCGAGGAGGACCCGGCGATGACTCTCGTCCGCCTCGCCAAAGAGGAGGAGGGCGTCGGCATCTCCGCCGGAGCGCACCTGGCGGGCTGCAAGAGCGCAATGCTGATGCAGAATCACGGCTTTCTCGCCAGCATCAACGCCATCGTCTCGCTGGCGCAGCTCTACAAGATTCCGCTCCTGATGCTGATTTCGCACCGCGGCGATCTCGGCGAGCTCGATCCCTGGCAGACTCAGGGCGGCATGGCCACCAGACCTGTGCTGACCGCGCTCGGCATCCCGCACTTTCCACTGGACGACCCTACTACGGCGCCGCGGAAGATCCGCCAGGCCCAGGCGCTCGCCGACAGCGCGCTGACGCCGGTCGGTCTCCTGCTGACGCGCGATCTGATGTGGGAGGAGGCGTCATGAGTGTCACTGACCAGCGCATGCTCCGCGCCGACGCCCTGGCCGCCATCTACGACGACCTCCGCGCCGACGACGTGGTTGTAGTGACGATCATGGGCGCGGTCGCGGTCGAACTCTATCAACTCGGCCACCGGCCGAGTTTCTTCTACCTCGAACATGCGATGGGGCTCGCCTCTTCGATGGGGCTCGGCGTCGCGCTCGCCTTGCCGCACGTCCGCGTCGTCGTCTTCGACGGCGACGGCTCGCTCCTGATGAACCTGGGCACCCTCTCCACGCTCGCCCGCTACCGGCCGGGCAACCTGACCCACATCGTCTTCGACAACGAGTCGCTCCTTTCCGTCGGCGGCTTCCCGACCGCGACCTCGACCGGCAGCGATCTGGCCGGCGTGGCAATCGCCTCTGGCGTGCCGAATGTCGAGCGCGCCAACACCCTGGCAGGCTTTCAGGCGGCGGTCCAAGGCGCGATGGCGAGCACGGAGCTGACGACGATCGTGTCCAAGGTCGCGGCGGTCGGCCCGACGTCGTTCCACATGGACTTGCCCCTTTTGGAGAATCGATTCCAGTTCCGCCGGCATCTCCAGGGACTTGCGACCCGGCCGGCGCAGCCGGCGATCGATACCGAAACCGAGATGATGGCAGCCGAGGTCGCGGACGCCGTAAAGGAGCGCAATCTATGACGCGGCCCGACCTCCTGACCAAACTTAGCATTGCCCTCACTTCCGGTGCGGTGCGCGTCGTCGATCTGACGATGCCGCTCAGCCCCGAGACGCCGATCTTGCCGCTGCCCGATCCGTGGCCGGATTCGCCGCCCTTCTCGATCTCAGTGATCTCTGAGTACGACGAGCGCGGCCCGGGCTGGTACTGGAACGCCTTCCAGATGGGCGAGCACACCGGCACACACTTCGACGCCCCGGTGCACTGGATCACCGGCCGCGACCTTTCCGACAACCGCGTCGATACCCTGCCGCCCGCGCGCTTCGTTGCGCCCGCCTGCGTCATCGACGTCTCGCGGGAATCGGCGGATAATCCTGACTTCTGCCTTACGCCGGAGGACGTCGAGCGCTGGGAGATGGAGCACGGCCGGATCCCCGCCGGCTCGTGGGTGTTGATGCGCACTGACTGGTCGCGGCGAACCGGCGAGGCCTATCTCAACGTGGGCGAGGGCGGGCCGCACACGCCCGGTTGGACGCCGGAGTGCGTGCGATTGTTCGCGCTCGACCGCGACGTGCTCGGCCTCGGCGTGGAGACGGTCGGCACCGATGCCGGTCAGGCGGGCGGCTTCGACCCGCCCTTCCCAGCGCACAACGTGATGCACGGCGCCGGCAAGCTCGGCCTCGCCAGCCTCTGCAACCTCGACCAGCTCCCGCCGACCGGCGCCATCGTCATCGCCGCGCCACTGAAAATCGTCGGTGGCTCGGGCAGCCCGGTGCGGGTGATTGCATTGGTGACATAGAGAGACGGTCCCTGAACGGCGATAGAAACAAGAAAGGTCTATTAACTGGCAGTGCATACACCGCAGCGGATCGCA
>JBOGUE010000689.1:0-2891 GCA_050695955.1 Thermomicrobiales bacterium
ACTCTATGCCCGCACCGCGCGGAAGGCGGCGCCGCCGCCGGCGGTTAGCGTCACCAGGAGGGCGACGATGACGGCCGAGGTGTTGGTGCCGGTCGGCGCGGTCGCGGTGGCGCCGGTGCCGGTGATCGGGAGCGATGTGACCGATTCGAGCTCTGCGTCGTCGCTAGCGTCGTCGCCGTCGTCCTCCGGCTCATCCTCGCCCTCTGGCTGGTCGACCGGCTCATCCTTGCCGATCTGCGGGTCGGGGACGATGTAGTAGTTGCAGGTGGTGCCGACACCGGGCTCGACGCCGAGACCGTAGACCCCGGCGACGCCGGACTGGTTGGCCTGATCGCAGATGCCGTCGCCGAGCAGCATGCCCTCGTAGAGCTCGACGGTCAGCTCGTAGGTGCCCTTCCCGAGCGGCGCGAAGAACGCGTTGCCGCCCCCGTCCTGGCCCGCAACACGGGTGTCGACGTAGGGGGAGTCTAGGTGCGTTAGCGTGAAGGCGGGGCCGTCGAGCAGATCGACGCAGGTGGCAGCCCAGCCGTTGGGGTTGGCCGGAATGAAGTCCGCCGGGCAGAGGTAGGCGTTGACGCTGACCACGCCCGCGAGTTCATCAATGCCGTCGTCGTCGTCGCCGTTGTCGATCCAATCGCCAGGGTCGTGCTCTTCCGCGGGGAAGAAGAAGTAGAAGTCGATCCAGGCGGCCGGATAGTCGGTATGGATGAAGGTCGTGCCGGAGTTCTGGTCGAAGTCGCCGAAGCCGGCCCAGTTGATCGCGCCCTGCGACGCGGCGACAAGGGCGAGTGCGTAGAAGCCAACGTGGTCGCCGTCACCCTGGCCGTCCATCGTCTCTTCGACCATGAGGCCGCCCCAGGTGAAGGAGCCGTTGCCGTTGTCGATTGCCTGGATCTGGCTGTAGTTCTGCTGATACTCGATATCCCAGATCGCGAATTCAACGCCGGAATTGTCGGCGGTGCAGCCGGCCGGGTCCAGAGTCACAATCGTCATGCCAGGGTTGCACTTGAGGACGTTGACCGTCACCGAACCGTGCGGCGCCTGGTCAGTATCCAATCCCGAAGCGATCGGCAGTTCGAGTTGCATCTCTTCGGCCGCCGCGCCACGCGCGGTCGCGCCGGTCAGGAACACGAGCATCGCCAATACGAAGATCATCACACCGCGTCGCATCGAACATCACCTTCCATTCGATTGAGTTTTGCCAATTCAATCCGACCATTTCGTGCCGCGGTCGGTCACGGCACGGTCACCATGATGCCCGGCGGGATCACGTAGAACATCCGTGGGATTCAGTAGAGCGGTACTAAGAGCGCCTTTCAAAACCGGGTAGGGCTATGGTAGACCAGTGGCAGGAGCAAACCTCTCCTTGCCGACGAGCTGTGGGCGGTCGTCGAACCGCTGTTGCCGCCCGAACCGCCCAGACCGCGGGGCGGTCGTCCGCGGGTGCCGGACCGGGCCGCGCTCACCGGCATCCTCTTCGTGCTTCGGAGCGGCATCCCCTGGGAGATGCTGCCCCAGGAACTGGGATGCGGCAGCGGCGTGACCTGCTGGCGGCGGCTGCGCGATTGGCAGGCGGCCGGGGTGTGGGACCGGTTGCACCGGGCGCTGCTGGACCGGCTGGGCGCAGCCGATCGGATCGACGGGTCGCGCGCCTGCCTGGACAGCGCGAGCGTCCCGGCAAAAAGGGGGGCGCCGCGGTGGGACCGCACCCAACCGATCGCGGCAAAGCCGGCACCCCACGCCCCCTAATCACCGATCGTCAGGGCGTGTCTTTGGCCGCCCTGTTGACCGCAGCCAACCGCCATGACACGGTCCCCTTCGAAGATCTGCTCGATGCCGTTCCTCCGATCCGGTGTCCCTCCGGGCAGCGGCGCACGCGCCCGGCCAAGCTGCACGCCGACAAGGCGTACGATATCCCTCGGTGCCGCCGCGCCCTGTCCCGCCGCCACATCAAAGTCCGCATCGCCCGCAAGGGCACGGACTCTAGCGCGCGGTTGGGCCAGCACCGCTGGGGCGTGGAGCGCACGCTGGCCTGGCTCGCCCGGTATCGACGGCTGACCGTCCGCTACGAGCGCCGCGACGACATCCACCGGGCCTTCCTTTCGCTCGGCTGCGCCCTCATCTGCTGGAACTACCTCCAGGACGGGTTTTGAAAGGCGCTCTTAATCGCGATACCGTCATGCCGACGTCAGGAGGAATCTCTCCCGCGGGAAAAACGTAGGGAGATTCCTCGCTCCGCTCGGAATGACGGAGAGGAGGCTCGGAATGACGGGTATGGGCTACAGCAGATCGTGGGCGTAGGCGTAGCGGGCGGCGGCGGTGCGGGAGGTGACGTCGATCTTGCGGTAGATGCGGGTGAGATGAGCGTTGATGGTGCGTGGGCTGATGAAGAGCGCGTCGGCGATCTGGGTGTTCGTCATGCCCTTGGCGACGAGGCGCAACACCTGGACCTCGCGCTCGCTGAGCCCGTCGGGGAACGTCGCTTCGCCGGCGGCGCCGTTGCCAGTCGATCCGGGCGTTGGGGCGGCGGCGAGGGCAGCGGCGCAGGCATCTTCGAGCGAGCGGGCACGGCCGCCGTGCCAGGCGGCGGCGAAGGCGGGCTCGCCCATGCGCCCGCGCAATTCGTCGAGCAAACGATCGTGCTCGGGTTGCTCGATGGCCGGGATCGGGATGCCGATCACCAGGCGCAGCTCCGCGGCGGCGGCGAGGAGCTGCACCAGATGATCGTCGGTGCCGGTGCCGGTGCCGGTGGCGGCCAGCCCTTCGAAACACTCGGCGATGCCGCGTCGATCGTCGAGCTCGGCACGGAGGGCAAGGGCTTCGGCATAGCGAGTGCCGCAGGCGCGGAGGTCGCCCCGGCGGCGGCTGACCTCGCCGAGATTGCGCAGTGC
>JBOGUE010000690.1:0-1846 GCA_050695955.1 Thermomicrobiales bacterium
CTTCAAGGCGGTGCAGTACGTTGACGGGCAGTACATGGAGATGGACGCGAACCTCGACTTCTATCTCGGGCGTCCAAATGTCGACAAGTACATCGTCCGCTTTGGTGATGCGGACACACTGACCGCCGCGCTCGAAGCGCAAGAGATCGACGGTTCCGGCGTCTCCCCCGGTCCGGGCTACGACCGCCTCACCGGTCTCGACTTTCTGGAGGGGAACCCGGTTCCGCGCGACCACCCGGACGGCTTCGTCGTCAACGTCGAACGCTTCCCCGAGCATGCGGCCGGATTGAACCGGGCGATTCAGCACGCGATCGACGTCGAGACGGTCAGCGCCCAACTCTTCAGCGGCACACTCCGCCCCTCGAACAACCTGTTCGCACACGTCGTCGGCTACGAGCAGGATCCAGCGGGTTTCGAGACTCGCATCTACGACCCGGAGCAGGCGACGGCGATCCTGCAGGAGATCGGCTGGGACACAAACCAGGAACTCGAGTGGATGATGTGGAGCCCGCCGACGGCGACGCAGGATGCGCTGCAGGCGATGCTGGCCGCGGTCGGGATTAAAACGAAGTACCGAATCATCGACGCGGCGACCGTGATCGACGAGCTTTACCGCAACGCCAACTACGACATCAGCTTCGGCAACTTCGGCGCCTCGCAATTCTTCGAGGATAACTGGAAGTACATCAAGTGCGGTTGGGGCTACGACGACGGCGGCTTCAACTACGCCCGCTACTGCAATGAGGAGGTCGACGCCCTCTGGCAACAGGCGATCGACGCGCCCGACGCCACGGCGCAGAAGACCCTCGTCGACCAACTCAACCTGCTGCTCAACGCGACCCCGCCGCAGGCCACGATGTACCGCCAGTCGATCACTTACGTCTGGAACAACCACGTCCGCGGCGCCTACCCGTACCAATACCGCCTGCCCGTCCGCCCGGCGCTGGAAAAGGTGTGGATCTCGGAGTAGGCGTTAGAGGTTAGGCGTTAGGCATTAGGGGAACGAGGAACGTCTCCCAGCGCCTAACGCCTAACGCCTAACGCCTAACGCCTGACGCCTATGAACTACATCCTCCGCCGCTTATCGCTGGCGCTGCCGCTGCTGCTGGGCATCACGGTGATCACCTTTACGATGATCACCTTAGCGCCGGGCGATCCGATCACCGCGCTCATCAATCCGCAAGAGTTGAACGTGCGCAGCGCGGAGGAGATCGACCGCCTGCGCGAGGACCTCGGGCTCAACGACCCGATCCCGGTGCGCTATCTCCTCTGGCTGAAGGAGATCGTCCAGGGCAACCTCGGCTATTCGATCCAGAACGACACGCCGGTGCGCGAGATGATCCTCGATAAGCTGCCGGCTTCGCTTGGCCTGACCGGGACCGCGCTGGCGCTGGCGATCGTGATCGGCTTCACCCTCGGCGTCTTTTCGGCCCTCTACCAGTACACCTTCCTCGACTACATCCTGACCATCGTCGCGTTCTTCGGCGTCTCGGTGCCGGCCTTCTTCACGGCGCTGCTCGGCATGTTCCTCTTCAGCGTTAAGCTCAAATGGCTGCCGGTCTTCGGCATGTGGACGCCCGGCGAGCCGACGACCTTCAATCTCGATCTGATCAAGCACGGCATCCTGCCGGTGACGGCGCTGGCCGTGCCCCAGATTGCCGGCTACATGCGGTACGCCCGCGCCGCGACGCTGGACGCCCTCGGCGCGGAGCACGTCGTCACCGCCCGCGCCAAGGGGTTGCGCCACGCCGCCGTCCTCTGGCGGCACGTCTTCCGCAATGCCTTGCTGCCGCTGGTGACCGTGGTTGGGCTGTCGCTGCCGCACATCATCGGCGGCTCCTTCATC
>JBOGUE010000691.1:0-5294 GCA_050695955.1 Thermomicrobiales bacterium
CCCACACTCGTCTCAGTGGAGGCATGGCCGGTCGCGGCCAATCACCCGCCTCACGTCGATAGCGGATGCGGCGTCTTCCCGCGGAAGCGGGGGACCCTGAGACAGTGCGCGCCGACATGGCAACGGCGCTGGTAATGGAGGTTTTCGCGATGATGAATCGAGCTCTCGCCATATTGGCACGACACGATGCGTTCTTCGTGCGGTTGTTCGCCCAGAGCGGCGGAAACTTGCGGCAGGCAAGCGTGACCTTCCTGCGGATCAGCATGGGATTGGTCTTCCTCGGCTTTGGGGTGCTCAAGTTCGTGCCCGGTCTCAGTCCGGCAGAGGGGTTAGTGGAGCAGACGATGGACGCCCTGACCTTCGGATTGGCGCCCGGCATCGTCGGCGTCCTGCTGGTGGCGGCGATGGAGACAGCGATCGGGCTGTGCCTGATCAGCGGGCGCTTCATGGGTATCGGCCTGGCGCTGCTGGGCATGGCGAAGATCGGCATCCTCTCGCCCGTCGTCCTCTTCCCGAACGGGCTTTTCTCCCGCCGCTTCTTCGCGCCGACGCTCGAAGGCCAATACGTGCTCAAGGACCTGATCCTGCTCGCCGCCGGCCTCGTCATCGCCGTCAGCGGCCTCGGCGACACCCGCTCAACCCGTCATGCCGAGCAACGCGAGGAATCTCGCTACGTCTAGAGTCCGGATGCCGGTTCGAAGGGTTCGAACCGGCATCCGCCAACCCATTGGTACGGCACGCATAGAGGACACGCATCATGTTGACCGGGTTCTATTGGATGGACATCGGCATTGCCCTGATACTGGCCGCCCTGTGGGGCATCGCCGCGCTCCTCGCCGGCCGCCTCCCCGCGGCCCGCACGCCAGGACGTCTCCGGTTCACCGCCTGGGCCGCGCTGCTGGTCCTCGTCGCGGCCCAACTCTTCGGCCTTTTGCGACTCGGGACGGTCCTCGGCATGTGGGCCATCGACCGGGAATTCGCCGAAGACCGGCTCCTCGGCGGCCTGCCAATCTTTCTTCCAGCCGCACTCATCACGCTCGTCTGGTCGATGCCGCTGCTCCGCCGCCTCGCCCGCGCGGCCGGCGCGAACGACCGCGCGGCGCTTGACGCGGCCCTCAGGTCCGACGCGGCCACCCCCGGCCTGATCGTGCCAATCCAGATCACCGCGCTCGGCACAATCATCGCCGCCTGGCTCGCCCTCTCCCCGCCCTCCCCGCCCTACCTCGAAACGACCGTGCTCCTCGTCGCGGTGCTCGTCATTGTCGCGACGGTGCGCTGGATCTTCCAGGGACGACGCGCGCTGTCTCTCCGCGAAGGGACCGCGCGTCCCAGCCCACGATTCGCCGTGCGGTTGATGCGCGCGACGAGCGTCGCCGCCGTCCTCGTTCTCGCCCTCGGCGGTTGGTTCGTCTGGTCAATGCAGGCCAGCCGCCTCCCCGACCACATGAGCATGATGGCCGCCGACAACGTCGATTGGGGCGGTGGCCCCGGCGGCGAGCACAACCACGGTCCGAACGCGATTAGCGTGACCGAGCTAACCGGCCCCCGCACCGGCGAGCCAGACCACCGCTACACCCTCACCGCCAAGCAAGCGACGGTTGAGCTCAACTCAGGCACGACGATCGATGCCTGGACCTTCAACGGCCAAGCGCCAGGACCGGAGCTGCGGGTGCGCCAGGGAGACCTCATCGAAGTCATCCTGGTCAACGACGACATCGCCGACGGCGTCTCCATCCACTGGCACGGCGTCGATGTGCCCAACGCCGAAGACGGCGTCGCCGGTGTCACCCAGGACGCCGTCCAGCCGGGCCAAACCTACACCTACCGCTTCGTCGCCGAGGACGCCGGCACCTACTGGTATCACTCCCATCAGCAGTCCTCGAAACAGGTTAAGAAGGGCCTCTTCGGCGCCCTCGTCGTCCTCCCGGATGGCTACGACGATTCAGCCGTCGAGGAGATCATCGTCGTCGCCCATAGTTGGCCCGACGGCGACAACCAGTACGGATCGGTTGCCACCAGCTTCGGCATCGCCGACACCGTCGACCGCCGCGCGGTCGCGCCCGGCACGTCGGTCCGGCTGCGCCTGATCAACAGCGACTCTACCCCGATGCGGCTAACCCTCGCCGGGACACCCTTCCAGGTTGCCGCCATCGACGGCACCGACCTCAACCAACCGACCGACCTCGACGGCGAATCGCTCCAACTCGCCGGCGGTGGCCGCTACGACCTCACCTTCACCATGCCCGAGATGCCGGTCGCGCTCTCCCGCGACGGCAACGACCCGACGCTCCTGCTCAGCGCGGATGGCGCCGGCGACGTGCCGGAGGCCAACGCTGACTCGACCTTCGTCCCCAGCGACTACGGCAGCCCGGCCGAGACCCCATTCGACGCCAGCAGCGAGTTCGACCGCGAGTTCGAGATGCGCCTGGGGAACCGCGTCGGCTTCTACGACGGCCAGCCCAACCTCCTCTTCACCATCAACGGCGAGGTCTTCCCCGACACGCCGATGTTCATGGTGCGCGAGGGGGATCTGGTGAAGGTCACCATCATCAACCACAGTTACATGGACCACCCCATGCACCTGCACGGCCACCACCTCCTCGTCCTCAGTCGCAACGGCGACGCGACCACCGGCAGCCCCTGGTGGGTCGACACCCTCAACGTCGCCCCCGGCGAGACGTATGAGCTCGCCTTCCGCGCCGACAACCCCGGCGTCTGGATGGACCACTGCCACAACCTCGACCACGCCGCGATCGGGATGACGATGCACCTCGCCTACGACGGTGTGACGAGCCCCTTCGAAATCGGCCACGACACCCCTAACCAACCGGAGTGAGCCACGGCCGGACGTGCCGGCACGGTTGCCATTGCAATTGCGGCCGGTCGCCCTCCCCTCCATACTGACGCCGTTTATCGGTGGTCGAACGACGGTCAGTGGAGGCTTGGCAGAGAATGGTCAGATCGCGCGCGGGGATCCTTGGTGTGACGGTATTGGTGGCGCTCTTGCTCCCCATCGCTTGGGCGGCGGCGCAGCACGACCACGGCACTGGCGGCACGACCGCCGTTGCCTGCCCGGAGGCGTCGCCCTCCGCCCACGGCGGGCACGACCAACAGGCGGATGCGGACACCTGTTCGCCCTACGCCGGGGACTTCTCGGCCGCGGCGTCGATCCGCGCCCTCACCCCCGAGGAAATCGCCGAGATCGAGAACGGCGAAGGCGCCGGCTTCGCCAAACCGGCGGAACTCAACGGCGTCCCCGGACCCCGCCACGTCCTCGACCTCACCGCCGAGCAACAGACCCAAATTCAAGCGATCGACGACGAGATGAAGGCCGCCGTCGTCCCCGCCGGCCAGCGCTACCTCGCCGCCCAGCAAGCCCTGGAGGAAGACTTCCGCGCCGGCACGCTCACCGAGGCCGACCTCCCCGGCCGCGTTGGCGACGTCCACCGCCTCCGCGGCGACGTCGCCACCATCCACCTCAGCGCCCATCTCGCGACGGCCCAAATCCTCACCCCCGACCAGATCGCCACCTACAACCGCCTTCGTGGATATGACTGAGTCGCGCGTTCGTCTTCTGTAGGGGCGGACCTCCGTGTCCGCCCTGTTGCGATGGCAAGGCCGTCGGCCTTCGGGCGTGGGCAGGGACGCCGACATACTTCTGCACGCGTCGCAATGGAACCGTTCTGCGGAAAAGATATGAAAGGATTGACCGCTGCCATGAAGACCCGACCCTGGCGCGAAATCCGCGACAAACTGCGAGAAGACCCTGACATGGAGGCTCGCATTGACGAGTACACGCGGGAGATGGACGAAGTGCTACGAGCAGAGGACACGCGCAATCAGCGCGACATCGAACGAAGTCATCTCGACGACCCTGACCCTGATGCCATGACCAAGGACTAGATCGACATGCGTATCCTCTACCTCGACATCGACTCCCTCCGCCCCGATCATGTCGGCTGCTTCGGCTACCAACGGCCCACCTCGCCGGTGATCGACGGCATCGCCGTGCGCGGCGCCCGCTTCACCAACTGCCACACCTCGGACGCCCCCTGCCTCCCCAGCCGGGCCGCCCTCTTCTCCGGCCGCTTCGGCATCAACAACGGCGTCACCTGCCACAACGGTCCGGCCAGCCAGATGCGCTACGCCGGCTCCGGCCACACCCACGACCCGAGCCGGCCCATGTGGATGCGCGCCTTCCAACTCGCCGGTTGGGAGACGGTCTGTTTCTCCGGCTTCGGCCAGCGCCATTTGGCCTGGTGGTTCTCGGCCGGCTTCACCCAGAACTTCGGCAACCAGCTCGCCGGCGGCCGGGAGTCGGCCGAGGAGGTCGCGGGCAAGGCGCTCACCTGGCTGGAAACGAACGGCGCCACCGACAACTGGTTCATGCACGTCAACTTCTGGGACGTCCACACCCCCTACGCCGCGCCGGAACGCTACTACCAGCAGATGCGCGGCCTCCCGCCTCCCGTCCATCCCAGCCCGGGCGAGGTCGCCTTCGACGCCGAGCACAACTACGGCCCTCGTTCGGCCCGCGACTGGTGGCTCCACATGCCCGGCTGGGTCAACGACCAACAGAATCGGCAGGTCCGCATGCCGGTCGGCAACCCCGACACCTACGAGCGCTACCTCGGCTTCCTCGACGGCTACGACGCCGGCGTCGCCTACGTCGACGAACAGATCGGCCATATCCTCGCCACCCTGGAGCGCCTCGGCATCCGCGAGGAAACCGCCGTCATCGTCAGCGCCGACCACGGCGAATCGATCGGCGAGCTCGGCGTCTACTTCGACCACTGCAACTGCTGCGAGGGCACAACCCACATCCCCCTCATCGTCGATTGGCCGGGCATGCCGGGCGGACAGGTAGTCGACGATCTGATCTATCAGCTCGACCTTCCGCCGGCGACCCTCGACCTCCTCGGTATGCCGGTCCCAGCTGGATGGGACGGCGTCAGCCTCGCCCCGGCGCTGCAAGGCGAAGCCTTCGCCGGGCGCGACCATCTGATCCTGGGCACCGGCATCTTCTCCTTCCAACGCGCGGTCCGCACCCCCCGCCACCGCCTGATCCGCACCATCCACCCCGGCCTCTACCCCTACGACCCGCTCTACCTCTTCGACGTGGAGGCCGACCCCGGCCAGCGCCACAACCTCGCCGCCGACCAGCCGGACGTCGTCGCCGACCTCGATCACCGCCTGCTCGATTGGCTCTGGACCTACACCACCGGTCCCGCCGCCGTCACCGACCCCTTCCAGGACCAGCTCGCGGCCGGCGTCGACCCCGACCTCTATTGCGC
>JBOGUE010000692.1:0-4023 GCA_050695955.1 Thermomicrobiales bacterium
GTCCAAGACGTCATCGACCGCCACTCCACCAACCGCGACTACCAACCCTATAACCTCATCGCCGAACTCGAGCAACGCGGCCTCTTCCGCGTCCTCGGCCGCCAAACGACCGACCCGATCCCCTTCCACCAGCCGATCGCCGCCTACGTCGAATCCTTCCACGCCCGCAACGGCTTCTCCCGCGACCGCATGCCCCCCGCCTCCGCCGCCGCCTTCGACGCCGAAGTCACCCGCCTCGTCACCCCGCATGCGAACGACGGTCTGGTGACGCTACAAGTCCCCGGCAAGGTCATCTGGGGTTCTCCAGCGCCGGTCTGATTCCCACCGTGGAAGTCTGTGAGCAGCTAAGGAAAAACCCACCCTTCGCCAGTGATGAGATGCAAGAACGAAACAGGAGAAACCTGATAATGTCTGCACAACCGCGGAATCTTCGGATTCTTGAGCGATTCCCGCTTCTCCTCACTCACCACCACATAACCCTTCACCTTGGCTAAGGCGATCACGAAAGGATCGGCCGTATTGGCCGCGACTTTGCTCTGAGACAACTGAGGGAAGTCCCTCGCAATCTCGGTCAGAAAGGCGATCAGGTAATAGTCAGGCTTGGCGAACATCTGTTTGTGTTCTTTCGCCCACGTGGTGAGGTCGTCTTCTTGGTATTCAAGCTCTTTGAGCACTTCTTCGGGAGCCACCAGGCGTCCTTCATGACGAGATCGCTCACCTTCTCCCACAGCCCGACAAAGACGTTGCGGGGGTAGATCCGATTGTGGGCAGCGATGTTGAAGATGTCGTACGGGCTTTCAGGCGCCGCGAAGCGTGTTGGAACGTCCAGCCAGTGACGCACCCGCTCACCCGCCTTTTCGGGATCGTCCTCAATCCGCAAATGGAGTTCAATTCCCGGCAGAGGCTCGTCTTCCAGTTCCGCGAGTTCCAGCATGACCTCACGCTGGCCCACGATTCGTCGGAACTCCTCATGCAACTCCGGTGTCCAGGGCTTCCCGTAGTTCCCAGGCATCAAGCGATAATCTGGCAGGGAGTCGCGATCCTCGGGCGGCTCAGGGAGAAAGAAGGCCAAGAGGGGCCGGTCGTAGACCTCCGCCATCCGCCGCAGCTTGGGCATGGAGAGACCGCCCACGCCTTCCTCAAGAAACTGCAAGGCTCCTGGGCTCAGGTCGAGCTTTGGGGCAGCCTCTTCCCGAGACAGTCCCATCGACTCGCGCGCCCATACCAGGACGGCTGGCACGACTTCTACTTGAACAGCAGACATCTAGTACTTCCTGGCCGGGTCCAGCGTCGAACGTCTGGCGATGACGGCCCTGCCTGATCGTAGCACCCTATGCAGGCGCGAGGAAGTCCGTCTCAATGTCACAGAATGCCATCGGAAGAGCGGGCTACGTGCTGCTTTCAATCCCGACCAGCGCCTTCGGAAACATCCGTCTCCCCGAGATTTTCCACCCGCTCCACCCGCGCCAACGCCACCCGATACCCGACCATCGACTCCACGGTGAGGCGCAGAGGACCAAAGGTAACGGCGTTGCCGGCCGCGGGGATGCGACCGAGCTGGGTGGAAATCAGCCCGCCGACCGATTCGGTTTCGACCTCGGCGATCTCCTTGCGCGGCAGATCGAGCTGCTCGTACAGCTCGACGAGGGAGAAACGGCCGTCTACCTCGAAGACACCGGGCGCGATCTCGTGCACCGGCTCGTAGCCGGGGTCGAACTCGTCGACGATCTCCCCGACCAACTCCTCCAGCAAATCCTCCATCGTCACCAACCCGGCCAGGCCGCCGTACTCGTCGACGACCAGCGCCACATGCGTGCGGCGGGTCCGCAGCTCGTCCAGCAGCTCGTCGATCGGCTTCGTCTCCGGCACGAAGTAGGCTGCCCGGATTAGCTCGGCGACCGGCTTCGCGGCGGCCTCCCGGTCCGCCCAAACGACGCGAAAAGCATCCTTGACGTAGAGCACGCCGAGGACGTCGTCTGGCGTCTCGCGGTAGACCGGCAGGCGCGAGTGCCCGGTGGCGAAGAAGCGTTCGACCGCCTCGCCCAGCGTCGTCTCGCCGTCGAGCGCCTCGACGGCGACGCGCGGCACCATCACGCTGCGGACCACGATGTCGCCGAAACCGAGCGCCTCCTGGACCAGATCGGCCTCGTCCGCCTCGACCGCCCCCTCGTCTTCGGCCGTCTCCAGCATCGCCAGCAGCTCGGCTTCAGTCACGCTCGGCAGGCGGGCCTGCTGGTGGCTGCCAAGCAGCCGCAGCACGGCGTTGGTCGTCCCAGTGAGCAGCACAACGAGCGGATGGGTCATGCGCGCCAGCACCTCGACCGGGCGCACGACGCGCAGGGCCACCGCCTCGGCCCGGCTGACCGCGAGTGTCTTGGGGACCAACTCGCCAAAGACGATGCTGACGAAGGAGAGGAGCGCGGTCACGATCACGAGACTGACGCCGCCGGCATTGTCGGCCACGAACCCGATCGGGGCCTCGGTCACCGCGTCTTCGAGCACGCTAGCGAAACTCACCGCGCCGACGGCCGAGGCGAAGAAGCCAGCCAGGGTGATCCCAACCTGGACGGTGGCGAGGAACCCGCCCGGGTGCTCGGCCAGCGCCAGCACCCGTCGTGCCGCATGACTCCCCTCATCGACCATCGTCTGCAAGCGCGCCGTGCCCGACGAGACGATGGAAATCTCCGAGGCGGCCAAGAACGCGTTGATGCCGAGGAGCACGACAATGACCACGAGTTCGACGGCTATGCCGGACATCGAAACGGTGACCTCCTTACGGCCGGATCGTCACGGCCACCCGTGCCGCAACGTGCATCCTTCCCGACGACCACGGAATGCAGGAAGTGTGCACCGACGCGAGCAGCGCGGTCATCTCCCTTCGTGAGTGCCCTTACCTGCATGCGCGATTTTAGCCTTGTCTAATTCAGAAATTTGCGGTAAAGTGCCTTGTGTGATAATCGATCAACTGCCGGCACGGCGCCTGAGAACGACGCGTCGCGACGAGTTCAGTCTTATCTAGATGATCACTTTTCGATGAAGCGCCCGACTGCCTGGATAATGACAATTGTGCTGGCGGTGAGCGTGCTCGCCGGCTGCGGACCGCAAACGACTGCCGAGGACCGCGACGTCTCTAACCGCACCATCAACGCGGTCGCCACCATCGGCATGATCGCCGACGTCGTCGCCAACGTCGGCGGCGATCGGGTTGACGTCACCGGCATGATGGGCCCCGGCGTCGATCCCCACCTGTACAAAGCGAGCGAAGGGGACGTCCAGGACCTTGCCGAGGCCGACGTCGTCTTCTACAACGGCCTGCACCTCGAAGCGGCCCTCGGCGAGGTCCTCGAAAAGATGGGCGACCGCGTCCGCACCGTCGCCGTGACCGACCAGATCCCGCGCGATCGCCTCCTCGCCCCGCCCGAGTTCGAGGGAAACTACGATCCGCACGTTTGGTTCGACGTCGCGCTCTGGCAGCTGGCGACGGCGGAGATTCGCGACGCGCTGAGCGAGATGGACCCCACTCACGCCGCGGAGTACGAGAGCCGGGCGGCGAGCTACCTCGCCCAACTCGACGAGCTCGACGCCTACGTCGCCGAGCAGGCGGCGCGGGTGCCGGCCGCGCACCGCGTCATCGTCACCGCCCACGACGCCTTCAACTACTTCGGCCGCGCCTACGGATTCGAGGTCCGCGGTTTGCAAGGGATCAGCACGGCCACCGAGGCGGGCGCGGCCGACGTGCAGGACCTGGCCGACTTCATCACCGACCGGCGCATCCCCGCGATCTTCGTCGAGACCTCCGTCTCACCACGCACCATCGAGGCGCTCGAAGCGGCCGTCCGCTCCCGCGGCTTCGACGTCCAGATCGGCGGCAGCCTCTACTCCGACGCCATGGGCGACGGCGGCGCCCCGGAAGGAACCTACCTCGGCATGGTCCGTTCGAACATCGACACCATCGTCGGCGCCCTGCTGGGCGAGGCGACAGGCGACAGGCGACAGGAGAACGAAATGAGCGGAGGATTATCG
>JBOGUE010000693.1:0-10003 GCA_050695955.1 Thermomicrobiales bacterium
TCGACCGAGGAAGCACAGTACAGCCTGCCGTTTCCCGTCGCCGCCGCGCTGGCGCACGGTCAACTCGGACTGGCCCAGCTCGATGGCGACGGGTTGCAAGATCCACGCGTCCTGCGCCTCGTCGACCGCATCGAGCTCGTGGATGACCTTGCGCTGAGCGCGCGCTTCCCCGCCGAGCGCGTGGCGCGAGTGCGGATCGAGACTGCCAACGGAGACGTCCTCGACTCCGGCGAGGTCCAGGCGCGGTGGGACGCCGCACACCCGCCGACTGACGACGAGCTGATCGAGAAGTTTCGCTGGCTGGCCGGCGAGAGTCTGTCGCCGGCACGCGCGGCGGAGCTCGCCGACCTGATCTGGAACTGCGCTGCGTTGCCCGATGCCGGACAGCTTGTCGCCCTGCTGGCGCCGCCGTCTGATCAGTGAAGACCGTTGCCGACCGTTGCCCGTAGCCGATACGCTCAACCCCCTCTTTCCCAGAAACCCGACCTCTCATAGGATACCGACGCGTCTGAATCGGCACGGCGGCGTTCGCCGCGAGGGGAGGAAATGCGCGCGTGAAGATCACGGACCTCAAGTGCGCGGTCATCGGCGACAACCCGATTGTCCGCATCGTCACCGACGAGGGGATCAGCGGCTACGGCCAGGTCGAGGGCTCCAAGCCCTACCTCACGCCGCACGTGCTGCACCTCAAGTCGGCCCTCATCGGCCAAGACCCGACCAATGTCGAGCGGATCATGCGCAAGATCCGCCAGCGCGGCGGCTTCAAGCCCTGGGGCAGCGCCGTCAGCGCGATCGAGATGGCGCTCTGGGACGTCGCCGGCAAGGCCGCCGGCCTGCCGGTCTACAAGCTGCTGGGCGGCAAGGTGCGCGACCGCGTTCGCGTCTACAACGGCGCCGTCCGCGTCCCGCTGACCGGCTACCAACCTGAGGACTACGCGGCTAACGTCGCCCAGCAGAAGGCCGCCGCCGAAGGCTTCACCATCATCAAGGAGGCGATCGCCTTCCACAGTCCGATGCGGACTCAGGTCCCCGACTTCTCCTACGTCGATCCCATCGACCAGCCGTTCCACGCCCACCCCGACCGCGGCCTGCTCACCGAAAAGGGACTCAACCACATCGTCGCGTGCGCCGAGGCCATGAAAGAGGTGCTCGGCGACGAGATCGGCCTCGCCCTCGACTGCGGTCCCGGCTGGGTCCTGCCGGACGCGATCCGCTTCGCGAAGGCGGTCGAACACCTGAACCTGATGTGGCTGGAGGACATGCTGACCGGCGACTACGTGCCGTGGGTCCACGCCGACGTCTACCGCGAGGTGACCCGCGCCAGCTCGACCCCGATCCATACCGGCGAGCAGATTTACCTGCGCCACAACTTCAAGGAGTTGATCGAGAGCCGCGCCGTCGCCGTCGTCGGCCCCGACCCCTGCGACGTCGGCGGCATCGCCGAGCTGAAGTGGATCGCCGAGTACGCTGACCTGCACGGCATCCTAATGGCCCCGCACGGCACCGGCAACGGTCTCATCGGCCTGGCGGCGCTCGTCCAGGTATGCGCCACCCTACCAGCCAACTTCATCGCCTTCGAGTACCCCACCGGCAAACCCGCCTGGTGGTACGACATCGTCACCGGTCTTCCCGACCCCATCGTCGAGAACAGCTTCATCACTGTCTGGGACCGCCCCGGCATGGGCATCGACTTCATCGAGGACGCCGCCAAGGCGCATTTGAAGGAGGGGGATAAGGGATTCTTCGACTAGCCGTCGTGGTTCACCTGCCCAATTAATCGATTCGATCCAGGAGAGTCAGAAATTCCCGCGGGCTGAGAATAGTCACGCCTCGATATCGCCTGAGGCGCTGGAGCTTCTTATCGCCGGTGACCAGGTAGCGCGCCTTCGCCGCAACGGCAGTGGCCAGTACGAGGTCATCTTCTGGATGCGTGGCTACGCCCTCGATTACGACCGTGATCAAGACCCGCTCCGCCTTGACTCGGAGAAGCTGGACGGCGCTTGCCGCTTGTGCGGCCGTCAGGTGTTGCTGAAAGTACGGTTTCCGCGGCGTCCGTCTTGTCTCTTCCAAGACTTGATCGGACAGAACGAGGGCAAATCGCCGAACTCTCCACTGACGCACGAGCTCGCCGGGCGTGCTGCTGGACGTTCGAATAGCGGCGAAACCCGAGGCGAAGACATTGGCGTCAAAGACCGCCCGATTCACGATTCGGTTGCCGCATCTCGCTCAGCACGCATTTCGGCCCGAACTTCGGCGAGGGCCTTCTCCGTCTCTCGTTCAATCTCGGCCGGATCGATGCCCTCGAAGGCAGCGCCGATCTCGTCCAGTATCTCGAACCCCTGCTCCCACTCCGCGTCGAGCTGATTCAGGCGCTCCAACTCCGCGGTCGAGACGATCGCTGCCACCGGAATGCCACCCTTCTCTACCAACACGCGCGTGTGGGTGCGAAAGACCGTATTGACGACCCGACTGAACTGCTGCTTGGCATCAGTCATCTTCATTGTCTCGTTCATTGGGCCAGCGGCAACCATCACAACCTCCCGAGTTCATGCAGATTCACCGGTGCAGCATAGCACTGAACAGCACCGTATCGCGTTGAATCGCACCGCACGACAGGTCGGCCAGAAGGCGGTCGACATCGCATGCCCTTAGACTGCGCAATAACTGTCTGTTGGGACCGAAGATGAGGAGGCCATCGCATGCAGTTCACCGACATCGTGAAAAAGCGCCGGATGGTCCGCAACTTTGCGCCCGATCCCGTCGATCCGGCGGTGATCGACCGCATCCTCGATCTCACCCGCCGCGCCCCGAGCGCCGGTTACACCCAGGGTCAATCGTTCGTCGTCGTCACGAATCCTGAGGTCAAGCAGGAGATCGCCCGCCTCTGCGGCGAGGAGTATTACGTCGAGGCGGGGATGCACCCCTTCGTTTCCGCCGCGCCGGTCCTCGTCGTCCCCTGCACCAGCGAGGCGGCCTACCACCGCCGCTATCAGGAGCCGGACAAGGTTCAGGAGGACGGCAGCGAGATCGAGTGGCCGATCCCCTATTGGCACATGGACATTGGCTGCGCGGTCATGACCCTGCTCCTTGCCGTCGTCGACGAAGGACTCGCCGCCGGCTTCGCGGGCGCCCACGACTACGACGCCGTCCGCGCCCTCCTCGGCATCCCGCCCGACGTCACTCCCGTCGGCGTCATCCCCATCGGCCACCCGGCGCAAGACGTGCCGTCGCCGTCATTGAAACGGGGCCGGAAGCCGTTGGAGACGGTCGTCCACCGTGAACTTTGGTGATCGTGTTGTCCGAAATCAACGGGTGATTGCCGTCTACGGGCAGTGAAGTTAACGAGACGTGTTATCCGATCAACGTTCATCGGCAGGGACGAGCCAATCGTTCTCTTCAAAATGCCGAACGATCGCCTCGGCTTCAGGGCTAAGCCGATCCCGCTCCAAGAACAGCGCGATCTCCTCGTCGCTGA
The DNA here is from genome assembly GCA_050695955.1 of Thermomicrobiales bacterium. Lineage (GTDB taxonomy): Bacteria > Chloroflexota > Chloroflexia > Thermomicrobiales > UBA6265 > JBOGUF01. The sequence goes on from JBOGUE010000693.1 coordinate 3,476, forward strand.
ACTTATGCACGAGAATGTCTGGATCGGGAATCAGGATTTCAAGTGGCATGGCCGACTCGTCCTCCAACGCGTCCTCAAAATCCCGAAAAGATGAGAGAATCGGCGAGTTCACGCCGCGGCGCCCGCCGGGATTCCGCCAAAGCGAGCGACCGTGGCCTTGCTCAACGCACCAAGCAACTCGTCGTCCGTGATGTGATCGCCGGAGCGTTCCGCGATGATGTTCTCGATCTCGTAGGCGAACTTGAGCGTGTCGTCGTCCGCGGATCCTTCTGCCGCCCACAACGCGTTGGCGAACCATCTACGGAATTCGTACGGCTCCAACCCGCCGTGGAGCAGGCTGCCAAGTTGCCTTTCAAGTTCGCGCGCGAATGCGTCGTCCACGAGACAGCCTCCTTATCTCACCACCCCCGCCGACATCAGGGCGCGATTATCGCGAGGGAGGTTCATAGAGCGCGCACTAGATCAGAACTATACCTGCTGCTACAAGTATCGGAGACTTCGTACGCTAGCAACCGAAGCGGAAGACGTTGAAAGCATCACGCTTCGATTTCATGATCAGCACGACACCCTCATCTTCGTCGTTCACTGCTATCTTCGTCCCAACGGTGACCTCGGAGCAAGTGGCCTGTTTGACCCAAAGTCCCTCCGCGATGACGACGGAAGGTCATACTATGTTTCATAATCGACAGACAAGCAATAAGGACGGATGCGGGGCTGGCAAAGACGAGGAACGTCCCGATGATTCAGTTTGAGTACTCTTCCGACGAGAACTTGCTCTATGTCGCAATGGGAGACGGACCGGCCGCCGAAACGATCGAGGTCGAGGAGTCCGTCTCCATTGACGTCGCCGCCGACGGCCGCCCGATTGGGATAGAGTTCTTGAACGCGGACGACTTCTTGCCCTTCCTCGCGCGCAACGGCGGTCGACTGACGTTGCCCGAACATGTGGAGGAGGGTGGTATCCTCGCGGCCAGTTCATAGCATCGTATGAGCGGCCCTTGGCCTGACGACGAAGTCCGACCTGGCAGGCGACTCAAAGGTGAGTCCATGATCGCAACCGAACCACCAAAACGAGCGAGCTACGCCGACGCGAACGCCGCCGCAATCGCCGAGCTCCACGAACGCATCGCCAGAGCAGCGGAAGGCGGCGGCGCGGAGGCCCACGCCAAACAGCGCGCCCGTGGGAAGCTGCCCGTGCGGGAGCGCATCGAGCGCGTGCTTGATCCCGCGTCGCCGTTCCTTGAGCTGTCACCCCTGGCGGCAGAGGGGATGTACGACGGCGCCAGTCCTGGCGCGGGGATCGCCACGGGGATCGGGCGGATCGGCGGGCGGGAAGTGGTGGTCGTCGCCAACGATCCGACGGTCAAGGGCGGCACCTACTTCCCGATGACGGTCAAGAAGCACGTCCGCGCCCAGGAGATCGCCACCGCCAATCACCTGCCGTGCCTCTACCTCGTCGACTCCGGCGGCGCATTCCTGCCGTTGCAGAGCGAAGTTTTCCCGGACAAAGAAGACTTCGGCCGCATCTTCCGCAATCAGGCGCTGCTCTCGGCGCAGGGTTTGCGGCAGGTCGCCATCGTCCTCGGCTCCAGCACCGCGGGCGGGGCGTACGTCCCGGCGATGTGCGACGAGGCGGTGATTGTCCGTGGGGCCGGCACGATCTTCATCGGCGGCCCACCCTTGGTCAAAGCCGCCACCGGCGAGGAAGTCTCGGCGGAAGAGCTCGGCGGGGCCGACGTCCACGGCCGGATCAGCGGCGTCGTGGACTATGTTGCCGACGACGAGCCGGAAGCATTGGCCCTCGCCCGCGACCTCTTGAGCGCCCCACGTCCCGCGCCGCCGCGGACGCCCTGGCAGCGCGAGCCGATCCGCGAGCCGGAGGAGAACCCGGACGGTCTGCTTGCGATCGTGCCACCAGATCCCCGTCATCCCTACGACGTCCGCCAGGTCCTGCGCCGCGTCCTCGACGGTAGCAGACTCCGCGAGTTCAAGGCGGATTACGGCCAGGCTCTCGTCTGCGGCTTCGGCCACCTCTACGGCATCCCGGTCGGCGTCGTTGCCAACAACGGCGTCCTCTTCCCTGAATCAGCCCGCAAGGGCGCCCATTTCGTCATGCTCTGCGCCCAGCAACGCATCCCGCTCCTCTTTTTCCAGAACATCACCGGCTTCATCGTCGGCCGCCAATACGAGCACGCCGGGATCGCGCGTGATGGCGCGAAGATGGTCGCCGCCGTCGCCGTCGCCCAGGTGCCAAAGCTCACGGTCATGATCGGCGCCAGCTACGGCGCCGGCAACTATGCCATGTGCGGCCGCGCCTACGACCCCCGCTTCGTCTTCTCCTGGCCGAATCACCGCATCGCCGTCATGGGCGGCGAGCAGGCTGCCGGCGTCCTCACCGACATCCGCCGCCAGGGCGCCCAGAAGCAAGGCACGCCCCTCGACGAAGCTAAGCTCGACGCCATCCGCCAAGAGGTCGAAGCTCGCTACGACGAGGAGGCCAGCCCCTACTACGCCACCGCCCGCCTCTGGGACGACGGCATCATCGACCCCCGCCACACCCGCCAGGTCCTCGGCCTCGCCCTCGCCACCACCCACAACGCCCCCATCCTACCCACCAACTACGGCGTCCTCCGCATCTAAGGAGACACCCCTATGCCCTCAACAGTGGAGATCCCGGTACGCCCATGACCACCATGCACGACGACCTCTCAATCCGGCAGGACGGTCCCGTCCTCTATCTCACTCTCAACCGCGCTGCCCGCCGCAATTCCCTTGCACGCTCGCTTGTCGCCGCGCTCCGCGCTGCCTTCGAGGTCATCACGGAGGGTGATGGCACCCGTGTCGTCGTGCTCGCCGGCGGCGGCCCAGCCTTCTGCGCCGGAGGAGACATCGGCGAGTATGCCGACGCCGCCGCGAGCGGCCGGTCGCGCGCGGACGCCGAAGGACTCGCCGGTCTCCTCGCCGCGATGGCGGCTTGCCCCGCGCCTATTGTCGCCCGCGTCCATGGGGCAGCCTTTGGCGGGGGCGTCGGCCTCGTCTGCGCGTCAGATATCGCCATCGCCGCCGAGGGCACCCGCTTTTCGCTCAGCGAGGCGCGGCTGGGACTGGTCCCGGCCACCATCTCTCCCTACGTCGTCAACGCATTAGGGGAGCGGCACGCGAAGGCCCACATGCTCCTCGCCGCTCCGTTCGGCGTGGAGGAGGCGCTCCGCATCGGCCTAATCCACCAAGCGGTTCCGGCGGAGGACCTCGACGCCGCCGTCGCCGCGGTAGTGGCCAACCTGGTGCGCGGTGCGCCCGGCGCGCTCGCCACCATCAAACGAATCCCCTCGCTCGTGCGAAGCGGCGACCCGCTTGCCATGCATGCGGCAACCACGAACTTGCTCGCTGTACGACTCGCCAGCGACGAAGGTCAAGAGGGTCTGCGCGCGTTCCTCGAAAAACGGCCGCCTGAGTGGATTCCAGCAGGGGTTGATCCCCGATGACCGCCCTTGCCGGAAGGCGCGTCGCCATTGCCAATCGCGGCGAAATTGCCGTGCGGATCGCCACGACTTGCCGCCGCCTCGGCGCCATACCGATCCTTCTCCTTGGCACACCCGACCTGAACGGGTTCGCGGCGCGCATGGTGGGTCGCGTCGAACTCGTCGGCGAGGCCGGTTCCGAAATGGACGTCACCCGCGTGATCGAAGCGGCCCAGCGCGTACGCGCCGACTTCCTCCATCCCGGCTACGGGTTCCTCAGCGAGCGCCCCGCCCTGGCCGAAGCCTGCGCGGGGGCCGGGATCCGGTTCGTCGGTCCCGCGCCCAACACCCTCCGCCGCTGCGGCGACAAGCTCGCGACCCGCGCCGCCGCCGAACGCGCCGGCGTCCCCGTCCTCCCCGCCAGCCCGTCGCTCGGCAACGACCCCGCGGCGTGGGTCGACGCCGCGCGATCCATCGGCTTTCCCCTCCTCGTCAAACCGGCCGAGGCCGGCGGCGGACGCGGCCTGCGCCACGTTGCCGACGAATCCGCGCTCATCGAGGCCGTCTCGGCGGCGCGGCGCGAAAGCGCCTCCTCCGGCGCGGGCGACCTCGTCTACCTCGAACGCGAGCTGGTGCATCCCCGCCACGTCGAGGTGCAGATCGCCGCCGACGGCCAAGTCGCGCACGCCCTCGGCGACCGCGACTGTTCGCTCCAGCGCCGCCACCAGAAAGTGATCGAAGAGGCGCCCGCCCCGAATATCACCCCCGAAACGCGTGACGCGCTCCACGGTCACGCCCGCCGCATCGCTGTCGAGGTCGGCTTATGCGGCATCGCTACGTGCGAGTTCTTGCTCGGCGCCGACGGCACGATCGCCTTCCTCGAAGTCAACCCGCGCATCCAGGTCGAGCATCCCGTCACTGAGCGCGTCACCGGCCTCGACCTCGTTGCATGGCAACTGCGCATCGCCGCCGATCAGGGCATGCCCAGTGACGCTATCCCGTCCCCGCGCGGCCACGCCATCGAAGCGCGCGTCTACGCGGAAGATCCCGCGTCCGGCTTCTTCCCGACCGCCGGCACGCTCTCCGTCGTCTCCTGGCCGATCGGTCCGAACCTGCGCGTCGATGCCGGTTACGCCACCGGCGACGTCGTATCCGCCGCCTACGACGCGATGCTCGCCAAAGTCGTCGCCTACGCCGCGACTCGCGAGGCCGCTCTCGCCACGCTCCGAGCAGCCCTGATCGACACGGTCGTCGCCGGCCTGCCGACCAATCTCCCCTGGCTGGTCAATCTGCTCGACGACGAAACCGTCGCCTCGGGCCACGCCACGACGCGCATCGCGCGCGACGTCCCACCGAACATGCCGGATCGCGCCCCGGCGATCTTCGCCGCAATTGCCCACACGCTCGATCGCTCACAGCAGGCCGCGTCCGACCCCTGGTCGACCATTGGCCCGTTCCGCCTCTCCGGATCGGCCAGCCTGACCTTTCACGGCGATGATTGGGAGGAACGACTGAGCGTCCGCCAGGCGCCGGACGGCTGGGCGATTACCCGCGGCGATGTCGTCACGCCTCTCCAGTGGTGGCGCGACTCGGCCGGCATTTGGACTATCGCGGCCGGTGACGACGTCGCCCGCGTTGCGGTGATCGACCGCGGCGACGGCGTCGAGGTCAGCGGTCACGGCGGTCGCTGGTTCGTCCGCTCCGGGTCCCGCCCGACCGCAGACGTCACCCGTCGCAAACAGGCCAGCGACGGCCGTGTCCGCGCCCCGATGCCCGCCAAGGTCCTCCGCGTCCACGTTACCGCGGGCGACCACGTCGCTCTTGGTCAACCTCTCGTCACCCTCAGCGCGATGAAAATGGAGCTCGTCTGCGACGCCCCCGCGGCCGGTGTCGTCGAAACCGTCGGCTGTCAGCCGGATCAACAAGTCGCCGCGGACCATCTGCTGATCAGTCTCAACATCGACGACCAAGCGGCGGGCGAATCCACCCATGTGCGTATGGAAACGACATGACCTCCACCATCGACAAACGCGACCGTTTTGGCGACGACGTCTTCACCTTTCGGGCGACGAAATCCGGCAAGGTCTTCCTCTCCTGGCAGGGCAAACAGATCAAGACGCTCGCTGGCGAAGACGCGCGCCGGTTCCTCGGTAAGATCGACGGCCTCGACCGCCGCGACGCCCAACTCCTCATGGCGAAGATCACCGGCAACTTCAAGCACGGCAACGAGCGCCAGTGCAAGCCCTGAACTGCCCTTAGGTCGCGGCACCGGCAGGCGCACGTCGCGTCAACCCCCTAACACATCCTCAGCCACGTCCGTCTACCCAGTTGTGGCCCCCTGCCAGATCGCCGCCCGATCTGGCAGGATGGGTCCACCGGGAGGGGATCGTGACCCTACGCCTCGACGCGCTGCGACAACATGCGCCGAATGACTCGGTTCGCGCCGTCGACGACGCGCCGCGAGCAACCGAACCGGATCAATCACGTGTCGTCCGAGCCAAGGAGGACCGCGCGGCATTCGCCGTGCTCTACGATCACTATCTCGATCCCGTCTACCGCTTCTGCCACGCGCGCCTCGGCAGCCGCGAAGCGGCGGAAGACGCAACGAGCGTCGTCTTCACCAAAGCCCTGCGCAACATCGCGACCTGTCGCGACGACGCCTTCCGCGCTTGGCTCTTCACCATCGCCCGCAACGTCGTCAACGATCACTACCGTGCCGGCGTGGCCTCGGCTCCACTCGACGCCGCTCAGGACCTCCCCGACCCAGCGCCAGCGCCGGACGAGCTCGCCGTCAGCGCCGACGAGGGCCGTTGGCTTCGTGCGTTGCTCGCCCACCTTCCCGCTGACCAACGGGAGATCATCGAGCTACGCCTTGCCGGTCTCACCGGCCCGGAGATCGCCCGCGTCATCGGTCGTAGCCACGCCGCCGTCCGCTTCGCCCAACATCGAGCCTATCTGCGGCTGCGCGCCCTTGCCGCGGTTCATGACCAGGAGGAGTCCAATCGTGACCGATGATGCCCGCGCGGCGGACGCCTTGGATCGCTTCCTCGACGGACTAGCCCAGGGG
>JBOGUE010000694.1:0-3556 GCA_050695955.1 Thermomicrobiales bacterium
GCCCACATTCTCGAGAAGCTGCCGAGGATGTACAGGCAATTCGTGGAAATCCAGTTGCTCGATATCTCGCGGGAGCCGATGGAGGTCGCGCCGACCGCCCACTACTCGATGGGCGGCATCGTTGTCGAGCCGGAGACGCATGCGACGGACGTCGAAGGCCTCTACGCCGCGGGCGAAGTCACCTCGGGCTTGCATGGGGCGAACCGCCTCGGCGGAAATTCGCTGTCGGAGACGGTGATCTTCGGGCGGCGCGCCGGCGAGGCGGCCGCGGCATTTTCGGCGTCCCGCGACGTCCAGCCGCGTTCCCGCCGGGCGATCCAGCAGGCCAATGACCAGCTCGATGGCTACATCCGCGAAGGCGACGTCTTCGCCCGGCAACTGCAACGCGCATTGCGCAACACGATGTCGGAGTACTGCGGCGTCGTGCGCGACGAAACCAGGCTCAATCAGGGTCGGGAAAAGCTCGCCGAGATCAAGGCCGCCGCCAAGACCGTCGACGTCAGCCCGACGTCAGAGGGGTACGGCGACCTGGCGCACGCCCTCGACCTGCGCGCCTCACTGGTCGCCGCGGAAGCCTCCATCCTCGGGGCGATCGCGCGGCGGGAGACGCGCGGCGCCCACAACCGCGCGGACTATCCAGAGTTAGACCCGGCCCTCGACGTGAACTTCATCACGACCCGCGACGGTGACGGCCAGCTCACCGTCACCAGCGAACCGGTGAGAGCGGTGCCCGAATACCTGGCAGCGTGGGCAGGATTTGCCGAGGTCCACGAGGTAACTGGCCGGCTGCTCGAATAGCCCGCGGAGACGCCAACGCGAAGGGGAGGAACATGCCGGGGCCAGCCATGGTAAGGCTCGAAAGCGATACCGTGCGGATCGAGTTCGATCCGCGGGATGGCACAGTGCGCCAGGTCGAGAACAAGATCAGCGGTCTGCATCTCATCCACCACCCAACCGGCGGTTCACCGTGGCGCATCGAACTCGATGGTCAGCGGGAGTGGGTCGCGGAGCATGTCGCCTTCGATTGGTCCCTTGAGGAGAGCACGGCGGGCGCGCCGATGCTGTCGCTCCGCTGGGAAACCGCGCCCGGTCTCGTCGTCGAGGGCCGAGTCGAGTTGCCGCCAAACCAGCCGAACGCCACCTTCTTCGTCAAGGTGATCGGCGCGGGCGACCATCGCGTCGACAAGATCGAATATCCGATCCTGCGTGGGATCGGTGCGTTGTCAGACACCGCCGACTCGTTTCTCGCTCATCCCCAGGGCACCGGTTTTCTCTTCCGCAATCCTCAAAACCTCTTCGACGCTAGTGAGTCGCTCCGCGCGGGGATGCGCTACTCGCTCTACCCGGAGGGTTTCAGCGGATCCTCGATGCAGTTCATGGCGTACTACGCCGCGGATCAAGGCGGGTTCTACCTCGCGGCTCACGACCCCGCCGCCGGCATGAAGTGGCTCAACTTCTATAAGACGGCGGACGGCGCCCTCGAAGCCAGCTTCATGCACCAATCACCCGAAGTCCACGCCGGCAAGGGCTTGACCGTCGCCTATCCAATCCTCATCGGCGCGCTCTCCGAGGGCAACTGGTACGAGGCGGCCGAGCGATACAAAGCCTGGGCGATTCAGCAGTCCTGGACGGCCCAGGGCACCTTCGCCGAGCGGACGGACACGTCGAATTGGCTACTGGAAGAGGTCGGCTTCGCCACCTTCGGCGTCAACGCCGCGTTCGACCGCGCCGCCTGGCTCGATCGATTCCATGCCATCACCAACGAGCCCGTCTTCCACATCCTCGGCGTCAACTGGCTGCAAAAGGGCGGCGACTACCGCAACAACCACCCTGGCGGCCGCGACGATTGGTTTCCTGCCCGCTTCTCGGCGGCCAACATCGAAACGATCCAGAAGAACGGCGACTACTGGGCGCCGTTCGAGTTCGACTTGCTGCTCGACCCGAACGGGATAGACGGCGAGGAAGTCTCCGCCGCATTGCAACAACTTCCCGAAGAGAAGTACAGCTTCGACCCGTACCGCTTCCCGTTCGTCTGCCCGACCACGGATTATCAGCGCGAGCTCCACCGCTGGCGCGACGAGCACTTGGCGGGAACCTACGGAGCGGACGCCCTCTACTACGATATCTCGGCCAGCAACGTGCTAATGACCTGCCGCTCGCCCAACCACGGCCACCCGATCGGCGGCGGCGGCTGGATGGTCGAGGCCTTCGCCAGCATGTGGGCGGCGACGAAGGCGGCCGCCACCGCCGCCAAGGGCGCCTACGTCCCCCAGGGCGCCGAGATGATCACCGATGTCTTCATTCCCTTTCTCGACTACTACCAGGCGCGCGCGGAGGCCAGCCCCCTCTCCGTCTTCGAGGCCGACAAGTTCCGCGACTGGATCCGCCAAGGCGAGGTCGAGAAGATCCCGCTCTTTAGTTATGTCTATCACGAGTATGGGCCGGTGCGGCTCGACGGCTGGGCCAAACTCTCGCCCGAGGTCGGCGAGCTTTACTACTGGGTCGCCGCCCGCGTCGCCCTCTGGGGCGGCCTCTTCGAGCTGAACTACGAGTTCAGCCCGCTGGAAACGCTCGACGGCGTCGACGAGGACCCGGCCGAGCACTACTGCGACTTCAAACCCCGCTCGCACGAAATTGACCCGGCCAAGGTCGCCTTCGTCCGCGAAGTGGCAACCGCCCGCACCGGTTTTGCCAAGCCCTATCTGGTCTACGGCACGATGGTCCGCCCCCTCGACCTCGACGTAACGACCATCGACCTCGACTACCACCTCTACAACCTGAGCCACCACCTGCCGCACTACGAAGAGTCGGGCACCCACCGCGTCTCCAGCGTCCTCCACGCCGCCTGGCGCTCGCCCGCCGGCCACCTCGGGTTCCTCTTCGTCAACCTCAATCGGGACGAGGAGCAGACGTTGACTTTACAGATTGATCCGACGAGGTACGGTCTGACCGCTGGGCAGAGCTATGGCGTGACGCGCTCGACGGCGAACGGCACGGAGGCGCTGGCAACGATCATGGGCCGGACGACCTTACCGCTCGCCCTCCGGCCACGGCAAGTAACGTTACTTGAATTCAGTCACTAGGCGGGAGTTGGTAACGTCGATCCTTCGCCTCTAATGTACCTGCCTTACACGCCAATCGAATCACGTCCCTCAATCGTCGATCGATTGCTGATCCTGTGCGTTGATAGCCAAAAAGCCGTGCGGTCTGCGTGACTAATTCATCCTCGGTCAAAGACATGGCATGTTCCAACACGATCGTCATGCCACGCACGAGCTCCTCAACCGGCATGTGGTCGATCTCTCGGTCAGCACCCTCCCGAGGAACGATTTCAGGATCAGCGGGCGGCCAGAGAAAATCGCCTCTGCGCCGAACGCTTCCCTTCCGCACAGTGATCGATACGGCCTCGTCGATGTGCGCTCGTATCCGAGAGCGGGCCCGTTGATGTCCCCACGCTACCGTGATTCGCCGGGCAAGCAAATCGCGGTGGATGGGACCCTCAACCTCCACGCACCTTGCCACGGCATCAACAATGAAGCGTAGCGGCGTTGAGAGG
>JBOGUE010000695.1:0-3380 GCA_050695955.1 Thermomicrobiales bacterium
CCCTAGCAGGGTAGCCAGGTAGCTGGATAGCAAGAAAGGCATCGAAATGGTCGCCCCGCCCGTTCTCAACACCGATCTGCTGCGCGCCGCCATCCAAGACGAGTACGCCGCGGTCGCGGCGTGTCCCTTGCAAGGCTTCCATTTCCACACTGGCCGCTTCTTGGCCGCGCGGCTCGGTTACCCGGAGCAGCGCGTCGACGCACTCCCCGATCCGGTCGTCGAGAGCTTCGCCGGTGTCGGCAACCCCTTCTCCTGGGGCGACCTGGCGCCGGGCGAAAGGGTGCTCGACCTCGGCGCCGGCGCCGGCTTCGATGCGCTGCAGGCGGCGATGATGGTCGGACCGGCCGGGCGCGTGCTCGGCGTCGACATGACCCCCGCCATGCTCGCGAAGGCCCGCGCGAACGCCGAGTTCCTCGGTCTCGATAACGTCGAGTTCCGCGAGGGATACCTCGAAGCGCTGCCGGTCGCCGATGCGGCGGTCGACGTGATCATCTCCAACGGGGTCCTCAATCTCTGCCCGGACAAGAACGCGGCCCTGGCCGAGGCGTTCCGGGTGCTCACGCCGGGCGGGCGGATGCAGCTCAGCGACATCATCGTCGCCCGCGCGGTACCGGAGGACGCCAAAGCCGACATCGCCCTCTGGACCGGCTGAATTGCGGGCGCTCTCCTGGAAGGAGAGTTCCGCGCCCTGATCGAAGCCGCCGGGTTCGCTTCGGTGGAGTTCTCGCCGCATCGCTACGACACCTTTTCCGACGCGCCGTCCGCCTCCAGCGCCGCCGCGTTCGGCACGCAAGGCGTGGACATCCGCGCGGTCAAGCCGCGCTGATTCGCTGGGTCGGGGTAGGTTCGATGTTGGCTAGGTTGGTGTTTTGAGGAGCTGTAAGGAGGAAGAGCGGTATGGCGGTTGAAACGGCGGCGACGCTCGATGTCGCCGAGTTGCGGCGGGCGCTGGAAGAGAGGCGGCCGGTCACCGTGCTGGACGTGCGTGAGTCCGAAGACCGGGCTGAGTGGGCGATCCCAGGCAGCATCCACGTCGATGCCTACGAGGCGCTCAAGGCCGGTGATCCCAATGCCCTGGCCGGGGTGGAGTTGCCGGAGGGCGCGCCGGTCGTGACGGTCTGCGGCGCTGGCAAGGTGAGCTTGGTCGCGATGGAACAACTCCGGTTGCGCGGGATCGCGGCCTGGTCGCTCGCGGGCGGAATGAAAGCCTGGAGCCTGGCGTGGAACAGCGCGCACGTTGCCTTGCCCGATAGTCGAGCCACGGTGATCCAGGTTCGCCGGACGGGTAAGGGCTGTCTTTCCTACCTGATCGGCAGCGGCGAGGAGGCCGCCATCGTCGACGCCGCGCTCGACCCTGACGTCTATGTCGGGCTCGCGGAGCAGCACGGCTGGACCATCACCCACGTGCTGGACACCCACGTCCACGCCGATCATCTCTCCCGATCCCGCGCGCTGGCGGATCGGACCGGGGCGGTCCTGCATCTGCCGGCGCAGGACCGCGTGACCTACCCGTTTGCGCCCGTGCACGACGGCGACGTCGTCGCGATCGGCGAGGCCCGTCTCACGGCGCTGCGGACGCCCGGCCACACGTTGGAATCGACGACCTACTTCCTCGATGGAAAGGCGCTGCTCACCGGCGACACCCTGTTTCTCGCGGGCGTCGGCCGGCCGGATCTGGAAGCGAGTGCCGAGGAGGCGCGGGCACGGGCGCGGCTGCTCCACCGGTCGTTGCGGGACGTGATGGCGCTGCCGGGTGAGACGGTGGTCCTGCCGGGACACACGAGCAGTCCGGTTGCCTTCGACGGGGAGCCAGTCAGTGCGACGCTGTCGCGGGTATCGCAAGCGGTCGAGGCGCTCCGGCTGTCCGAGGACGAGTTTGTGGAACTGATCCTCTCCCGGATCCCGCCAACACCACCCAATCATGGCCGGATCGTGGAACTCAACGAGGCCGGGCAGATGCCGGAGGGCGACCCGACCGATCTGGAAGCGGGAGCGAACCGCTGTGCGGTCTCCTAGCGCTCGTCAGGTTCGGCTTGGGCTGCGGGAGAACTGGCAACAGTTCGCGTTGCTGGTCCTCGTCAACGCCTTCGTCGGCGGCATGGTCGGGTTGGAGCGAACCATTGTGCCGCTGCTGGCGGCGGATGAGTTCGGCCGGGCATCGACGACCGTCGCGCTCTCCTTCATCGTCTCCTTCGGGGTGGTCAAGGCATTGGCCAACCTCGTCGCCGGGCGCTTCTCCGACCGGATCGGCCGCAAGCAGATCCTGGTCGCCGGGTGGCTGATCGGCCTGCCGGTGCCGGTGCTGATCATGGTGGCGCCGACCTGGGAATGGGTCGTCTTCGCCAATGTGCTGCTCGGGATCAACCAGGGGCTTTGCTGGTCGACGACGGTGATCATGAAGATCGACCTTGTCGGTCCCGCCCGGCGCGGCTTCGCGATGGGGCTAAACGAGGCGGCCGGCTACCTGTCGGTCGCCGCGGCGGCGCTGGGATCCGGCTGGATCGCCTCGGCTTATGGCCTGCGACCGGAGCCGTTCTACCTCGGCGTTGTTTTCGCCGTCGCCGGGTTGCTGCTCACGGTCTTCGCCGTCGAGGAGACGCGCGGCCATGCCCAGCACGAAGCAGAAGCGGTGCTGCGAGAGGATCCCGCGACCCAACCGCCCAGGCCGTCCTTCCGCGAGGTCTTTGCGAATACGAGCTGGCGGGACCGCCGTCTCTTCGCGACCAGCCAAGCCGGTTTGGTGAACAACCTCAACGACGGTATGGCCTGGGGACTCTTCCCGCTCTTCTTCGCGGCGGGCGGGCTGAACCTCAACCAGATCGCCATCCTCGCCGCGGTCTATCCGGGAGTCTGGGGGATGAGCCAACTGGGGACGGGCGCCCTCTCCGATCGGGTCGGGCGCAAGTGGCTGATCGCCGGTGGAATGTGGCTGCAGGCGGCAGGCATCTTCCTCGTCGTCCTGGCGGACGGCTTCGGCCCCTGGGTCGGCGCCGCGGTCCTTCTGGGACTAGGGACGGCGATGGTCTATCCAACCCTGTTGGCCGCCATCGGCGACGTCGCGCATCCGGAGTGGCGGGCCTCGGCGGTCGGGGTTTACCGGCTCTGGCGCGACATGGGCTACGCCGTCGGGGCGCTCCTGGCCGGGGCGGTCGCCGACCTGCTCGGGCTGCGCTGGGCGATCGGCGTGGTCGGCGCGCTGACCCTCGCCTCCGGCGCCGTGGTAGCAATCATCATGGCCGAGACGCTCGCCGCGCGACGCGCGGCCCAACCGGCCGGCCCCATTCCCACGCCGTCTGCCCATCGGCGAACCGCCTGACCGACTCATCTTGACGCTGTAGACGAGGTCCAACCACCGCCAGGCGCTCAGCAATCTGTCCGAA
>JBOGUE010000696.1:0-8095 GCA_050695955.1 Thermomicrobiales bacterium
GGCGTGATCTCGTTGCGGAACGCCTTGCCGGCTTGGGCCACGCCGAACGGCAGCTTGACCCGCGCCGTGGCGAGGATATTCTTGTACTGGACGAAGATGGCCTGCGCGGTTTCCGGCCGCAAGTAGACCTGCGTCCCAGTCTCCTCGACCGGACCGATGGTGGTCCGGAACATCATGTTGAACTGGCGGGCGTCGGTCAGCGTGCGGTTGCCGCAGTTCGGGCAGGGGAGGTCGGCGTCGCGCAGGATGCGGGTCATCTCGTCGGGCGAAGCGCCCTCGGCGTGCTGTCCGAGTTTTTCTTCGATCAGGTGATCGGCCCGGAATCGCGCCTTGCACGTCTTGCAGTCCACCAGCGGGTCGTTGAAGTTAACGACGTGGCCGGAGGCCTCCCAGATGCGCGGATGCATCAGGATGCCGCCGTCCAGCCCGACCATGTCGCGCCGGCGGTGGACGAAGGTGCGCCACCAAAGCTGCTTGATGTTGTTCTTCAGCTCGACGCCGAGCGGCCCGTAGTCCCACGTGTTTGCGAGGCCACCGTAGATCTCCGACCCAGGAAAGACGTAGCCGCGACGCTTGCAGAGCGCCCCGATTTTCTCCATCGTGGCCGCGCGTCTCGTCTCGACCTGTTGACTCAACGAATGCTCCCTTCGAGCCTATCCCTCGTTGCCGCCAGCCGCCGCGGCGCCAACGGGTTCCAGATCGAGCGAAACCGGTGCGGACGAGGCGAGTTGCCGGTAGACCTGGGTCGTCGAGATGCTGACGTGACCCAACACCTGCTGGATGTCGCGCAAATCAGCGCCGTGCCGTAGCGCGTGGGTCGCGTACGAGTGACGCAAAGTGTGCGGCGTGATGTCGCCGATCCCTGCTTGTTGCGCGTAGGACTTGAGGATGAGCCAGAAGCCCTGCCGTGTCAGCCGGCTGCCCCGGTGATTGAGGAAGAGCGCCTGCTCGTCGTTCAGCGCCAGCAACGGGCGGGCACCGGCGAGATACGGCCGCAACGACTCGATCGCGGACGCACTCAGCGGCACAATCCGGCGGCGTCCGGCCTTGCCCGCGCACTGCACGGTGCCGCGCTCGAGCTCGACGTCGTCGAGGTTGAGTGATACGAGCTCGCTCACCCGCATACCAGAGGCGTAGAGCGTCTCCAGCATTGCCCGGTCGCGGAGCGCTTCCGGCCGATGTGACTCGGCGTTGGAGCACGGCTGCGCCAGCAGCTTCGCGACGTCGTCCGGCGAGATCGCCTTGGGCACGTACTTGTCAACTTTAGGCGAGGCCATGTTTGCGGCCGGGTCGGCCCGCATGACCCCGTCGCTGAGGAGAAAGTGGCAGAAGGACTTGATTGCCGCGGTCTTCCGCGCCACCGTGGAGGCGGCGTATTCCCGTTCCCTCAGATAGAGCAGATATCGATTGAGGTGCTCATCCGTCAGCTCGACCCACCGGCCCACCGGCGTCGCATGATGCGCCACCGGCGGGGACGCCAGATAGGCGATGAACTGTCGCAGGTCGTTACGATAGGCGGCGATCGTGTTCCCCGAGAACCCCCGCTCGCTCGACAGCAGTTCCAAGAACCGTTCAACATCCGCGTGCATCCGAACCCCCAACTCCGGAGGCAATAGGCGTTAGGGGTTAGGCATTAGGAACAACGTCGTCGTTCTCCTAACGCCTAACGCCTAATGCCTAACGCCTTCGTTCAAAGCGCTTGCTCCCACGGCGTAAAGTCCAATCCGAACGCCTCGGCCACGGCCTGGTAGGTCACCTTGCCGTTGAGGACGTTGATCCCCTTGGCCAGGGCTGCATCACGCCGGGCGGCATCGACCAGGCCGTGATCGGCAAGCTCCAGCGCGTAGGGTAGCGTGACGTTGGAGAGTGCCAGGGTGCTGGTGCGGGGCACCGCGCCCGGCATATTCGTCACACAATAATGGATGACGTCGTCGACAAGGTAGGTCGGATCGCTGTGTGACGTCGGTTTCGCCGTCTCGATGCAGCCGCCCTGATCGATGGCAACGTCGACCACGACCGACCCCGGTCGCATGCTTTTAATCATTCCCGCCGTGACCAGCTTTGGCGCTTTCGCGCCCGCGATCAGGACGCCGCCGATGACCAGATCGGCGTCGCGGACAACGGTTGTCACGTTGTGCTTCGTCGAGGCCAGCGTGTGAATGCGACCGTGCAGGATCTCATCCAGGTAGCGCAACCGGTCGATATTCTTGTCGACCACGGTAACGTTACCGCCAAGTCCGATCGCGATCTGTGCCGCATTTGTGCCGACGACTCCACCGCCGATGATGACGACGTTGGCGCCCGGCACGCCCGGTACGCCTCCAAGTAACAACCCGACGCCGCCGTTCGTCTGTTCGAGGTAGTGCGCGCCAACCTGGACCGACATCCGACCGGCTACCTCACTCATCGGCGTCAGGAGGGGCAGCGAACCATTGGCGAGCTGTACCGTCTCGTAGGCGACGGCTTGGACGCGCCGCTTCACCAGCGCGCGGGTCTGTGGCTCGTCGGCCGCGAGGTGCAAGTACGTAAAGAGCAGCTGGTTGGGACGAAGGAGTTCGTACTCGGCGGCGACCGGTTCTTTGACCTTGACGATCATCTCCGCTCGCGCGAAGACTTCGTCGTGTGTCGCGACGAGTGTGGCGCCAGCTTCGGCGTATTCCTGGTTTGAGAATCCGCTGCCGGTCCCCGCCCCTTCCTCGACGAGGACTTCGTGCCCCCGGTAGATGTACTCCGCGACGCAGCCAGGGGTCGTCGAAACGCGATTTTCGAGATCTTTGACTTCTGTCGGCACCCCCACGATCATCGGCGATCGTTTCCCTCGCATGTGTATCCGGCGGCCGGCCGGCAGGGCCCGCGCAGTCGTCAATCCCCCTCGTTCGAGGGGGCGGGCGTTAGGGCCGCCGGATTGTAACACACATTATGTCCTGCTTTGGCCACTCATACCGCTCCCATCGCGCATCCATATGGACTATCGTTAAGGCGTCCAGATTGGACGTCCTGGCCGGGTCCCGGCTTCGGCCGACGTGTTCCATACCGACGGACGACTTAGCGGGGAGCGCAAGCAACGCCCATGCAACGATGGCTTCTTTCGATCGGCAGCATCCTCTGTTTCGCCCTCGTTTCCCTCGCCGCGTGCACCGGCGACGATGATGATGACGACGCTGATGACCCGACGGCGACGTCCGCGGCGCCGACGGCGACCATTGAGGCGACGCCGGCTGCCTCGCCGCTGGCTTCGCCAGCCGCATCACCCGTTGCCGCGCCGGTCTCATCGCCGATCGCGTCGCCGGCCACGGCGTCGCCCGTGGCGGTGACCTCGACCGACCAGTCGATGACCCGCGAGGAGTTTCAGCGACAACTGCTCCAGCGCTACCCGATGGAGCCGGCCGCACGTGAAGGCGGCCGCGTGCTCTTGGGCGAAGCCTCCGACATCAGCACCGTCAACGGCATCCTGACCAACGATACGCTCACATTCGCCGTGACTGGCGCCATCTATGAGGCGCTGATCGGTGCGAGCCCGATCGACGGACGGCCGGTGCCCGGCCTGGCTGATTCCTGGGAGGTCTCGGCTGACGGGTTGGTCTACACCTTCCACCTCAACCAGGACGCCACGTGGCACGACGGTACTGACCTCACGGCCGAGGACGTCAAGTTCAGCTTCGATGCCGTGCTCGATCCCAATACCGGCAGTTCCTACACGACCCAGGTTAATGATGCCGTCGCGTCGTACCGCGTCGTCAATCCTGACACCTTTGAGATCATCGCCCGCGACCGCCTGGTGAACTTCCTCTACGACGGACCAGGGGCTGTCCTCGTCATGCCGCGGCACGTTTGGCAGGACATCGGGTTCGAGAGTTGGTCGTTTGACCCCGGCAGCACGGGCCAGGACCCCAGCCGTGTCGTCGGCACCGGGCCGTTCAAACTGAAAGAATGGGTCCAGGGCGACCACGTCACCCTCACCCGCAACGACGACTACTACGACGTCGTGCCGCACATCGAGGAGTTCGTCCTTCAGATCCAGCCGAACGCCGACACCGCGGTTCTTGCCCTCGAAGACGGCGCAACCGACATCATGGAGATCATCCCGCCGGCCCAGATGGAATCGGTTCAGGGCAACCCGAACCTGAACGTCGAGATCTACAATTTCTACCAATTCACCTACTACGCCTTCAATCTCGACGCCGAGGTGACGCCCCTGTTCCAGGACAAGGAAGTCCGGCAGGCGCTCTTTACCGCCCTCGATCGCGACGCCATCACCGAGAGCATTTTCCTCGGGTACGGCGAGGCGGCCGTCGGCACGCAGCCCAGACTCTCGCCGGCCTACGCTCCCGAGCAGATGACGCCATCCTACGAGTACGATCCGGAACAGGCCAAGCTGCTGCTTGAACAAGCCGGTTGGAGCGACAGCAACGACAACGGCACGGTCGACAAGGACGGCGTCGAGCTCGAATTCACCTTGGTCGCCGGCGACGGCGACGCGGTGACCAAGCAGATCATTTCCTACATGCAGGAGGCATGGGATCAGATCGGCGTCGAGCTCGAAGCGGACTTCGTCGCTTTCCCGATCCTCGTCGATCGGCTGGAAGCGCACGATTTTGAGATGACGCTCCTCGCCGTCAACTTGACACCGGACGGCAGCCAAGGCCCGATCTTCTCCTGCGACGCCTACCGCAACGGCCTCAACTTCATGAACTACTGCAATCCTGTTTGGGACGCACTCGACGAGCAACAAAAACGCCAATTCGACCCCGCGCGGCGCGTCGATCTGCTCGTTCAGCAATCGCAAATTGTGTGGGAAGATCAGCCGGTGGGCGTCATCCGATTCGGCGTCGCCCGCACCGGCTACAACACGCGGCTGCACAACTTCTACCCGAACGGTTACGGTTTTCTATGGAGCCTGCCGTATGTTTGGGTGGAGGAGTAGGCGCCAGGTACTCGTCGTCGTAGGGGAGGGACCCGCGCCCTCACTGCCCTACAGTTTGGGGGAGGGCGACACCAAGCGGATTGGCGAAACTGAATGGTGATGAGCCGATCGGTTTCGGAAGGAGTCCGCCGCTGCCGCCCCGCGTACGAGTGTTGCACGAATGGACCAACCAGATGATCAGCCTGCTGCCCCAGACGCGGGTCAGCCAAGTTCGCCCGCTGGCCCACTTTGTCTTGGGCATGCTCTGGGCCGGGCGGGTCAGTCCGCGGGCGGTGGCCGCCGCCCTGCCGCTGGCCGTTGCCGATGCCAGCACGGAGCAACGCCTGCGCCGCTGGCTGGTCAATGAGCGCGTGCAGGTGGACCGGCTCTGGCGCACCTTGCCGGTGGCCTGGCGGGTGCTGCCCCAGCAGACGGCCTGGCCCCAACCCCAGATTGTCCATCTGCAGGCGATGTTCACCGAGGGCGCCGCCGCGCTGCCGCCCGGTTGCACGGTCACCGTGATGGGGGACCGGGGCTTGCCCAGGGCCGAGGTCATCGATGCCTGCCGGGCGGTGGGGTGGGAGGCGCTGTTTCGCCTCAGCGCCGATGCCCGCCAAGGCCATCGCGTGCGCCTGGCCGACGGGCAGGTCCGTCCGCTCTGGGAGCTGGTAAGCGGACCGGGCCAACGCTGGAGCGGACCGGTGGAGGTCTTCAAAGCGGCAGGCTGGCGGACCGGCGAGTTGACGATCCGCTGGGATCGGGGCCAAACCGAACCGTGGCGGCTGGTCTCGACCCGACCGGGTGGCGCCGCGCGCGTGCGCGAATATCGACGGCGCGCCCATGCCGAGGCGACCTATGCCGAGTGCAAGCAGCGCGGCTGGCACATCGAAGCGAGTCGGATCACCGCGCTGGAGCGATTGGCACGCTTGCTGCTGGTGCGGCATCTGGCCCTCTGGTGGTCGACACAACTCGGGTTAGGCGCCATTCGGCGCGGCGAGCGCTGGTGGTATGACCGCCGCGGACCGCGGGCGTTGAGTGTGATCCGGATCGGACGGGCGGCCTTGGCCGATATCCTCGACCGCCAGCTCACGGTGCCGCCCTTACCGTTTCGGCGCACCGCCTCTGGCTTCGTCTTTACCTGGCTCGCCTAAACTGGAGGGCAGTGAGGGGACCCGCGCCCTCCCCATCGAGCGAAGCTCGATATGCCGGCGTGCCGGCCGTATTTCCATCGAGAACCGCGATCGCCAGCGGGTGATCAGACGGGCCGCTGGCGCGGCGTGTCGGGCTTCGCCCGACGGGGAGGGACCTGTGCCCTCCCCTACGACGGAACGGGGCTGCGACGTGTTGTTGCGTTCCTCAGTGGTACCATTCACGTACAGCGCGGGCGCGCACACGGCAGCCACGAGGCATGACCGTCGCCCGCCGATGGAGCGACTACCAGCGTGCCTGAACTCGGCTACTTCTACATCGTCCCCATCCTCGCCGTTCTGATTCTCGTTCACGAGTTCGGCCACTTCATCACCGCCCGCATGTGCGGCGTGAAGGTCGAGGAGTTCGGCATCGGCCTGCCGCCGCGCCTCTTCGGCATTCCCTGGAAGAACACGCTCTGGTCGGTCAATGCGATCCCGTTTGGCGGCTTCGTGCGCGTCAAGGGCGAGGACGGTTCCAACATGGAGCCAGACTCGATGAACGCCAAGCCGCCGCACCAGCGGGCCTTCTTCCTGGCGGCCGGCGCCGGTATGAACGTGTTGTTCGCCATTGCCTTGATGGCCGTGGTTGTCGGCATCCAAGGTGTGCCCCACACCAACGTCTACATCACCGCCGTCAACCCCGGTTCTCCGGCCGCCAAGGCCGGTTGGCAGGCGGGAGATCGTATCGTTGAGGTCAACGGCGAGCGCGTCGAGACGAACGAGGAAGTCTCCAACGTCACGAGTGGCAAGGCGGGCGACGAGATCGCCTTCACCATTGAGCGCCGCGGCAAACAGATCGAGACGACGGTGATCCCCCGCGAGGACCCGCCGGAAGGCGAAGGCGCGGTCGGTGTCGGCCTGCTCGGCAACCCGCGGACCGAGGGCAAGGTCCTCATTGAAGAGGTGGAAGGCGGCTCGCCGGCAGCCGAAGCCGGAATCCAGCCTGGCGACCGGATCGTCACCGCCAATGGTCGTGAGGTGTTCGACACGTACATCCTCGGCGTCGAGCTCGAACGTTTCGTCGGCTTCGATTTGCCGGTGACCGTCGACCGCGGCGGGGAGACAGTTTCGACCGAGATTGCCGTGCCCGAGTCCGAGACGGGCGAGGATCCCATCGTCGCCACCGGCATCACCCAGGTGGAGCACAACCCGACCTACGAATCGGTGCCCGCGCTGAAAGTGATCCCGCGCGGTTTCGAGGAGTCGTACGACCTCGGCAAACAGATGGTGCTCGGCGTCAAGCGGCTCTTCAGCAGCCGCGATGACCTGGGGCAGGTGGCCGGCCCGGTCGGCATGGCCCAACTGACGAACACGTTGGTTGAGCTCGACAGCCCGATTCCGGTTTGGGTGCGACTGGCACAGTTCTCGATATTGCTTTCACTCAACCTGGCGATCCTCAACCTCGTGCCTTTGCCGGCGTTGGATGGAGGTCGCCTACTCTTTGTCCTGCTCGAAGTCGTGCGCGGCGGGCGCAAGATCGCCCCGGAAAAAGAAGGTCTCGTTCACTTTACCGGTTTGGTCATCCTGCTCGGCTTGATGTTCGTCATCGCCTACAACGACATCAAGCGTATCGTCGAAGGCAATTCGTTGTTCGATTAGCAACCCGCTCCAGGAGTCTCCATCCATGCTCATCGCCCCCCGCCGCAAGACCCGGGTGCTCAACGTCGGCGACGTCAAGATCGGCGGCGAAAATCCGGTCGTCGTTCAGTCGATGGCGACCGCCGACACCCGCGACCCGAAAGCCACGCTGCGCCAGATCGCCGAACTTGCCGAGGCCGGCTGCGAGATCGTCCGCATCGCCGTCCCTGACCGCAAGGCCGCGGCTGCCCTGCCCGACATCGTGCCCCACGCGGCGGTGCCGCTCATTGCCGACATTCACTTCGAGCACACGCTGGCGCTGAAGGCCCTCGACGCGGGAATCCACGGTCTCCGGTTGAATCCTGGCAATATCCGTAAGGCCGAGGATGTGCGCGAGGTCGTCGTCAAGGCGAAGGAGCGCGGT
>JBOGUE010000697.1:0-4108 GCA_050695955.1 Thermomicrobiales bacterium
GGCTAGGGGTCGAGGTGGCGCCGGCCGAGCCGCCGGCGTGGGCGCCGGGGATGCAGCCCGCCGGCGAACCGCCGACGCCAGCGCCCGCGGCTTCGGTGGCGACAGAATCGACGTAGGCGATCAGGCCGGGACGCGGGCGCCGTTGTGGCTCGTCAACCCGTGAACCAGGTCGATGAGTTCGGCCACGTCAAACGGCTTGGCGAGGAAGGGGATGTCAGGATCGATCGGCCGCCGCACGGCGCTCATGAGGAGCACCGGGATGCGGTCGGGTCGCTCGCCGAGGCGCCGAGCCAAGGACAATCCATCCACCCGCGGCATCATCACGTCGGCGATCACCAGATCGGGCGGTGACGCGTTGATCGCCAACTCCGCCTGCATCCCGTCGTAGGCGCGGCCAACGACAAAGCCCTCGTCTTCAAGGATGTCCGCAATCAACTCGACAATAAACTGCTCGTCATCGACGACTAAAACGCTCTGTCCCATACAACACCCGCACTCCGGCCCGTTCGTCGCTTTGACTTGATGCGAATTGCGCAAGTTTGGTGCCGCGACCATCCTATCATTGGTCTGAATGCACCGTAACCGCCCGTATCGCCCGATTCTACGGCACAATTGCCGATGCTACGTTTCGCACGAGGCCAGGGATTAAATGCGAAGGAGGACGCATGACGCTGACGGTACAGACATTCGCGGGAGGGCCGCTCGAGACGAATTCCTATCTGGTTATCGACGAGGCGCGGGGTGAAGCGTTGGTCGTCGACGCGTCACAGGACGTGACAGACCGCGTCCTCGACGCGGCCGAGCGCGCGGGCGCGCAAATTGGCCTGATCGTCATCACTCACGCGCATTGGGATCATATCGGCGACGCCGCCGAGCTGCGCGAGCGGACCGAAGCCCCGCTCGCTGCCCACCCGCTGGCGGTCGAGCGACTGGCGCGGCCGGGGAGCGCGGTCTACGAGCTGACGGAGCCGATCCCTCCTGTCGTGCCTGACCGCATGTTGAACGACGGCGATGCGGTGCAGCTCGGCGAGCACGAGTTTCAGGTGCTCCACTTGCCGGGGCACGATCCGGCGCACATCGTTCTCTATAGTGAGGCTGAACGCATCTTCCTCGGCGGCGACGTTCTTTTCCCTGGCGGTCACGGCCGGGTCGATATCCCCGGATCCGACCCGGCGACGATGAACGCGAGCCTCGCCCGGCTGGTCGACTTGCCGCCGGACGTGATCGTCTATCCCGGACATGGTGCGCCGACGACGATCGGCGCCGAGCAATGGTTACAGGGGGTGCACCGATGATCCCGTTTGCCGCGGCGGTCGAGAAATGCCTGAAGATGTTGGCCGAAGATGCCCTGCGCCAGTTGGAAGGGCTGCCGTCCGATGATCTCAACGACTGGCGACCTCGCGAGGATCTGGAAGATATCAACACATTCTTCGCGCTGGCCACCCACCTCGTCGGCTCCGGCGAGCATTGGGTGCTGCACGGCGCGGGTGGGCGACCAGTGGACCGGGATCGCCCGGCCGAGTTCCGCGCCCGTGGCTCGCTAGACGACGTCCGCGCCCGCTACGACCGATGGCTTGCCGGCTGCCACGAGGTGCTGGCCGGCATCACCGAGCCGGACCTTGCCCACGACTCCCACCTGCCCGAGCAGGACAGGCGTTTTCCGACGGTTGCAGACTGCCTGATCCACGCCGTGGAGCACACCGCAACGCATGTCGGGCACCTGCACATCCAACGGCAACTGTGGAACGCGGAACAGGCAGGTTAGTGTGGTGGTAAGTCGCAAACGTGAGTGGTTCGATACCTTGGGCGCAACGGATTTGCCAAAGTGCTGAATGACGCGTTGGACGAGGTCGAGACGGATTGGCCTCGATTGTCTCTTAGGAGGCGACGATGAGCGCCAAGTCCACGCTGAAGAGCATGAATTCGGCAACACAGGCCGTGCCAATTGATCGCTCGATCTCCACCACCGGTTCTTGCTGGCAGCTGTTACCGACGCCTCGCTCCTGGACGATATTCCAAACGGCGTCAATCTCTCGCTGGTACCCACCGACGGTCCGACGTTAGCTGAGCAGGAAATCGAATTGGGTTTGACAGCTTTGCATCAAGGGCAAGCACGTTCGCCTGGCGGGTCTGCCAAAACGGCCGGCGACCGATCCGAAACGCGTTGCTGGGTTGAAACGTACCGCATACAACTGGGATGGCTCGATCCACTCGGTTGACGTTGTGGACGACCAGGGAAACTGGCACGGTGTCGTTCCCAGTCAGGGAGAACCCCCTTTGGATGCCGAGCCGTCGTCTGACTGACCGCACTTGCTATTCCCCCACTCCCTCTTCCAAGCGTTCTTCGCGGTCGCGGGCGTAGAGGTAAAGACCGGCCATGAGGGCGAGGAGGGGCAGGACGAGGCAGAAGGCGAGGCCAAGGATCGCGGTGTCGGAGCGGTCGGAGCGATTCGCGAGCAGGAGTGCGATCGTGGCCATCACGACCAGGAGCGCCAGGGCGCCGAGCGCGCCGACGGGGGTGACGCAGCCGCGGGCGTTCGTGTTAATGTCCGGCCGGTTTGGCGCGGGCGCGGTCGACATCGCGCTCGCCAGTGCTTCAACGTCGGCCAGTCGCACATAGCCGAGCTTTCCTTGCTGCAGGCGAACGCGGACATAGTCAGCCGGCGCGCTCGGGTCCTCCAGGATGTCGAGCTCGGTGCCGGCTGGGACGATTTCGACAAGGCGAGATGCCGCATCGGGACGCTCGTAAACGCGCAGGCCCTCCGAGGCGTGAAATGCGTCGACCAGGGTCGACCCGCAGGCGGCGCAGTAGTAATTGGTCACCGGGTTGAGCGCCGAACAGAAACCGCAGTAGATCAGGGATGGCCGCCCGCCCGCTTCGCGGCCGCGCTCGTCGGAACCCTGTTGTGCGGGAGGCTGCACCGGTTCGATCCTCTGTAGTCCGTGGTTGCTGGGCAGCTCGCGATCACCCATCGGCACGCGGCACCGCCGCGACTGTACCATAGCGTCGGGATTCCTTTGACGTGCGCGGCGCGCATCATCGACTGTGACGGGTGTTCGTGCCCAACCCGGCGAGGTCAACCATGAGCGACAACGGCGTGACATGCGGGAACTGTGGCGGACTCAATGACCCTGCCACGGAGTTCTGCATCAACTGTGGCGTGCTGTTGGCGGCGTATCAATCGCCGACCGGCGCGCGACCTTCCGCGGTCGAGCGTCAGCCGACCGCATCCGCACAACAAGACGCGGCAGCACCGCCACCACCGAGAGACCTTCTTCCGCCACCCGAGCCGGCGGCGGCAGAGCCACCCGATCCTCCAATCTCAACGAAACCCGAATCGGGCGGGGATGCGCGCGCGGAAGAGGTCGTCGCGCACAGTGTCGACGATATCTTTGGGCCGCTGTCGGACGTCGAAGAGCATCCGGCCACCGGCGCGTCCGCTCTGGAAGAGACGCCAGACATCAGTCCGCGGGCGGCAGCCCTCGTCGAAGAGCAGCCGGAGCCGGCGACGGAGCGTGCCGGTTCAGCACCACAACTCACTTCATCCGTGGCGGCGATAGGAAGCGCCAACCAGCAGGAGACAACGCGCGGACCGGTCGACGTCGAACGGCAGCCAGTGGGCGGGCAGACTCGATCCACGCCACCGTCGTTGCCTCCGTCGCCGTCTCCGCGCTGGAGCACCTCGGATCAAGGATATGGCGCCTTCGGCCAGGCGGGACAGCGTGTCAGCTCCACGCCGCCCCAAACGCTCATCGTGATCGGCAGCGCGCTGATCCTCGCCGCGTGCGTGCTCGGTCCGACCGCCTCGGCGGTCGATCTGCCGCTCATATTCGAGGGGCCGATGTGGTGCGCGTTCCCGATCGGCGTCATTGTGCTCGTCATCGGCGTGATCCAACTCGTCTCTCGCCGGCCGAATAAGTTCTAAGCCTCGCGCTGATCGCGGTGATCGATGTGTTGTGCATCACATCTCACCGTGCCTAAGTGGTCCGTCCGGCAAGGTCGCTATAAACTCGACCGCCCTGAAAGGAGGTGTGTCGTGCCCGCCCCGCTCCGCGCGCGGATGCCATCGCCCGACGAAGCCGCGGTCATCGAGCGGCTCGCCCGCTC
>JBOGUE010000698.1:0-5794 GCA_050695955.1 Thermomicrobiales bacterium
GCTGTAGATGACGCCATGGGGGGCATTAGAGATTTCGATGAGGTGGGCGGCGGGGAGGTCGCGGGCGAGGGTGGTTGCCCAGAGGCGGGAGACGACGGGGTCGCGTTCGCCGCGGAGGACGAGGGCGGGAGCGGCGACGCGCGGCAGGTCCGGTTCCCAGCGATAGCGGTCCATGGCGCGGATGGTGGTGGAGAGGTAGGTGAGCCCGGAGGTGAGGTAGCGGGGGACGAGCAGGCGCAGAAGGGTGAAGGGCTCGCGGGTGGCGTCGAGGACGAGGCGGGCGGCGTGGCGCGGCAGGTCGCCGCCGAAGGGATCGGGCGCGGGCGAGACAAGGGCGACGCCGGCAACGAGATCGGGATAGCGGGCTGCCAGGCTGGTGACGATCTGGGCGCCGAGCGAGTGGCCGACGACGAGGGCGG
This sequence comes from Thermomicrobiales bacterium, assembly GCA_050695955.1. GTDB lineage: Bacteria > Chloroflexota > Chloroflexia > Thermomicrobiales > UBA6265 > JBOGUF01. The sequence continues at coordinate 420 of JBOGUE010000698.1, forward strand.
GTTCGGTGCCGGCCGCCGCCCAATACTCGGCGACGGCCGTGGCGAGGGCGGCGATGGAACGCTCGCCCCGCCGGCGATCGGTCCCGCCGAAGCCGGGGAGGCTTGGCGCGATAGTGGGACAGACGGCGGCGAGGCGCTCCGCGAGGGGCCGGAAATAGGCGGGCGTCGCGCCAAGCCCGTGAATGAGAAGAATGGGCGGCCCGGTCCACCGCGGTGGACCGGGCCAGGTGCGCAGGCGCCATCGACGGCCTTCGACCGTGACGACGCACCGGATCGGGCGCGGCGCGGTGAGATTGGCGCTCATCGGTTGAACTACCTGTCGCACGTCAAACGTCGATCCCTCGGTTCCTCGGGACCGAACGCCGGACTGCTTCGACTGCCGCCGCGCACCAGGCGGCGACTTCCTCGGTAAGGCCGAGCGCGGGCCAATCGTCGGGGCCGTGCCAGCCGACGCTGTCGTCGTCGACGGTGATGGTGGGGTTGTCGGTGGTGGCGAAGTAGATCAGGTCGATGTGCTGGTGGCCGGGGATGATATTTTCGAGCTGGATGCCGGCAGGGCGGCAAAGCTGGCGGGGGAGGCCGGGGGCGTCGAGGTCGAGGCCGCGCGCGGGGAGGAGGGTGGCGATGACGCTGGTTTCCTCCCGCACCTCGCGTAGGGCGGCCTCGTCGGGCAGCTCGCCGGGTTCGATGTGGCCGCCGGGCGGGAGCCAACGGGCGAGCTTGCGATGCCAGTGGAGGAGCACCCGGCCGTCGTGGACAACGAGGACGGCGACGGTGAAGTCGCGGCTCACCTGGGGCTGGGAGAGCGGGTCGGTCATGCGGTGGAGGCCGGCGCATCCGGGTCGTCGGGCGACGGCGGCGGGGTGGGGGGTGTGGCGGGCTGCTCCGGTTCGCCGGGCGTCAACCAGGACGCGGCGGCGGCTTCGACCCACGACCATTGGCCGGGGGTAGTGCCGGCCTGGTCCGCGCCGTTAGTTCCAACGTGGCCATCGCCTGGCAGCGGGGAATCGAGCGGACGGTCCGGCCACATCCCGGGCGGAATGGCGACAGTATCGCGGCTCGGCCAGGCATGGACGCCGTTGGGCGCGTGGCCGTTGGTGCTGGGTGCGGGTGCGGTGGCGGTGGTGACCGAGGCGGGGTCGTTGGCGTCCATCAGGGTCCGCCAACTGCCGCGGAGATCGCGCCACCACGCGCCGTTGACGTGACCGTTCGACGGAGCGGTCGCGCCGGGTGAGGCAACGCCTGCCTGGACGGCGGGCAGTGGGCCCGATGCCGGCCGATCGAGGACCGGAGCGACGGGATCGAGCTGCTCTTCGTGGATGGCCCAGCGCACGATCTGGAAGACGGACACCGCCAGGGCGTGGAGCGCGACGATTGAGCCCCAGGTGCGCAGGCCGTCGTCGACGGTCAGTTGATCGGGCGAGCGGTAGAGATCGAGCAGGGTGAGGGCGGTCGCCGCGACGAGGAAGACGGCGACGTGGAGGCCGACCAGGCCGAAGCCGAGGGCCCACGTGCCGAATCGCCGGCCGAGTCGATCGCACCGCAACCGCTGCATCTGCCAGGTTCCTTTGGGCGAGCCCGCCGTTGCCATGGAGCCGTGTGTCCCGTGACGCCGCCGACGATGCACGTGCGCGCCGGGCGGTCGTCCTACGTCCTATTTACTGCGCCGGAAGCATGCCAAGGATGCGTTCTAACTGCTTGCGGTCGTTCTCGACAAGTTCCTGGATGCGCGCCCGAATCGTTGTGCCCCCGGTGACCTCCTGGTCCCATTCGCTTTCTTCGAGCGGGCGCAGGAGGGCGAGTGTGACCTCGCGGGCGTAGCCGAACTGCGCGATCAAGACGGCGGTGGTGTCGTCCGACTGTTCGGTACCGACGATCGGCGTCTCTTCTCCTAAGATGTCGGGCATCGGCACACCGGTGACCCGTTCCTTCAACGCTTGCGAGAAGCGCAGCTCGTCATCTCGCAAGCGCCGTACCACGTCGCGGGCAGAGGCGCCGCCGGAGCTGGCCTGGCGCGTCTGTGCGTCCGGCACCGAGCGCACTTTGATATTGAGCTCGCGAAAGGTATTGATGAGCCCATCGATCAATTCCTGGGATGATCCCGTCTGCACCGCCATGGTTCTTCCCCCCGTTCCGCGCACTCCCCTGCCTGTTAATACGTACGACGCGGCGTTTGGTTTATCCGCGCCCCGTGCCGCGCCGGTCGCTTGGTACCGATTGTACTGTACGCACCAACGTGCTCGACGCCAACAGCCGAGTGTCCCATCCGCACGGTCCATTCGTTCGGATGTGCGTTGGAAGGGAGGTACGAGGGGCGGGACATGAGGACATCAGCCAATGACAGCTATCCCCCGCGTCCCCGCGTCCTCCCGACTCCCACTCCGAACCCCGAACCCCGAACCCCGAACCCCTCCCCTGCTATACTCCCCCGATATCGGCGCGGCCGGAGGGTGTGGGGTGCGCCCCCGGACCGCGGAACAACCAAGATGCAACTTGCACCATGCACCATGCACATTGCAACATTCGACGCCACCCGGCTGACCCATTCACCCCAAACGCCGCCGGGACGGACTGTTGCATTCACCCAGCCAGCCAGCCAACTAGCTAGCTAGAAGGGACGCGAGCCAGCGTGAAACTTACCGTAGAGCGGATGCCCGAGAGCCAGGTCCTCCTCGACATCGCTGCCGACGAGGACGAGTTCAACAAGGCGATGGACCGGGCCTTCCGCAAGGTCTCGCAGCAAATCGCCGTCCCCGGCTTCCGCCCGGGCAAAGCCCCGCGCAGTATGGTCGAGCGCCTGTATGGGCGCGAGGTCCTCCTCCACGAAGCCCACCACGAGCTCATGGACAACCTCTACCGCAAGGCGCTCGAGCAGGAAGAGCTCGTCCCCGTCGGCGAACCCGACAACATCGAGATCGTTGAGGAAGAACCGCTCCAGTTTAAAGTCACCGTCCCCGTCTATCCCACCATCGAACCTGGCGACTATCAGGGCGTCCGCGTCGATCCGGCCGACGCCGCCGTCGATGAGAGCAAGGTCGAGGAAGTCCTCGAGCGCATCCGCAAGAGCCAGAGCCCCTGGGTTGAACCCGACCCCGCCCGCCTCCCCCAAGAAGGCGACCAGGTCACCATCGACCTCGAAGTCAAGGAAGGCGACGAGGAGTTCGACAAGCCGATCGAAGACGCCAACTTCGTCCTCGGTGAAAGCAACCTCTTCGCCGAGCTCCGCGCCGGGATCGAGAAACTCAACGCCGGCGAATCCGCCACGTTCGAGATCACCTTCGCCGAGGAGGACGACAAGGTCAGCGACCGCGTCCGCGGCAAGACCTTGACCTACACCGTCACGCTCAAGGGCCTCAAGGAGCGCCCACTCGTCCCGCTCGACGACGCTCTCGCCAAGGAGGCCGCCGACGTCGAGACGATCGCTGAGCTGCGCGCCGACATTCGCGCCGACGTCCACAGGGCCCGCACCGAGGAGGCCCGTACTGAGATCCTCAACCAGATCATCAGCACCATGGCTGAGGGCGCCACCATCGAGATCCCGTCGGTCATGGTCGAGGACGCGCTGACCGAGGAGGTCAATGGTCTCCGCCAGCGCCTCGCCGAGCAGCGCACCAGCCTCGAGGAATACCTCCGCCTCCAGAACCAATCCGAGGATGAGCTCAAGGACGAGTTGCGGCCTAACACCGCCCGCCGCCTCCGCAACTCCCTCCTCTTGCGTGAGATCGCCAAGCGCGAGGAGATCAATATCTCCGACGAGGACGTCGATGGCGAGATCGACTCCCTCACCGCCGGCGCCGAGAACGCCGACCGCTTGCGCGAGCTATACCAGCAGGGCTACTTCCGCGGCATGCTCCGCAACGATCTCTACGACCGCCGCCTCACCGACCGCATCATCTCCCTCGCCACCGACGGCCAAGGCGCCGTCCTCAACGGCTGGGTCGCGCCGGAGGTCGGCAAAGACGGCGAGGGTGGCGAGGACGGCATGGAGACGGAGGAGGCAGCGGTCGCCGTCGCGGACGTGGCCCAGGAACCGGACGCCGAGCAAGCCGCATCGGTCGGCCACGAGGAGGAACAGGAAGCCGTCGCGAGCTTGCCCCGATCGGAGAGAGGGGCGGCCGAGTCCGGCAACGGCTGGGTCAAAGTCGACGACGTCAGCGACTGCCCGGAGGGCTACCCCATAAAGGGCAACGCCAGCTCACAGATCTACCACCTCCCCGGCCAGTCGTCGTACGCCCGCACCGAGCCCGAAATCTGCTTCGCCACCGAGGAGGCCGCCACCGCCGAAGGCTACCGTGCCAGCAAAGCCGCCGGCGCGTCCGATTCGAACGAGGGATAAGGAACAAGCAGCTAGCAGCCAGCAGCCAGCAGCCAGGAGCTAAGAATGGAAATCCCACGCATCGAAAACCTGATCCCGATGGTCGTCGAGAGCACCAACCGCGGCGAGCGCGCCTTCGACATCTATTCCCGGCTGCTCAAGGACCGCATCATCTTCATCGGCACCCCGATTGACGACCAGATTGCCAACCTGGTCATCGCCCAGATGCTTTTCTTGGCCCACGAAGACCCCGAGCAGGATATCCGGCTCTACATTAATTCGCCGGGCGGTGTCGTCTATTCCGGGCTGGCCATCTATGATACGATGCAGATGATCAAACCCGAGGTGGCGACCTTCTGCATGGGCATGGGCGCCAGCATGGCAGCGGTGCTCCTGGCTGGAGGAGCGCACGGCAAGCGCTTCGCCCTCCCGAATGCCCGTGTCATGATCCACCAGGGTTCGGGCGGGTTCCGCGGCAACGTCCCCGATATCGAGGTGATGGCCCGCGAGACGATCAACATCACGACCAAGCTGACCGAAATCCTGGCGCTCCACTCTGGTCAGCCGTTCGAACGAGTGAAACGTGACACCGAGCGAGACTACTTCATGACCGCCCCAGAAGCTCGGGACTACGGTATCGTCGACGAGGTGCTGGAGCCGATCCACCAGATTGGCGCCGCGACCAGCGTCAGCACTAACGGGAAAGAGCGATAGCGAAGCCATGAACAGCACGCGAGGTGGGCGGGTGCATTACCGGTGTTCCTTCTGCAATAAGGGGCAGGAAGAGGTCAGACGCCTCATCGCCGGCCCCAATCAGGTCTACATCTGTGACGAATGCGTCCAGCTCTGCCGCGAGATCATCGAGGAAGAGGAGCCGGCTCCTCCTAAGGCGCAACCGGCCCTCACCCGCATCCCCACCCCGCGCAAGCTCTACGAGCAACTCAACCAATACGTCGTCGGCCACGATCGCGCCAAGAAGATTCTTTCCGTCGCCGTCTATAACCACTACACGCGGATCAACGCCGGCTTGGAAGCCGAGGATGACGTCGAGCTCCAGAAG
>JBOGUE010000699.1:0-9669 GCA_050695955.1 Thermomicrobiales bacterium
GCTCCGGCGTGAGATCGACGACCAGGGGATCGAGGAGAGGCTGTCGATCGCCCGCGTTGCGGTCAATGTGTCCCACGATCTTCTCGTACATGACCCGCTCATGTGCCGCGTGCTGGTCAATGAGGTACATTCCCTCCGGTCCCTCGGCAATGATGAAGGTGGCTGCGACTTGCCCCAACACTCGCAGTACCGGCACACCTCGTTGGCTCGCCTGCTGTGGTCCGTTATCGGTCTCATCGTCCGATGAATGGGGTAGGTCCGAGCCGAAACGCGGCGGCTGCCAGATCGGCGGCTGAACCGGGCCGCTGGCCGTCGGTGGTCGAATCGAAATCACCGGCAATTCGTCCCTCGGAGACTTGGCAAGTGCCGTGTGGGTCGCCCGCTGCACCGCGCGACAGACCGCGCGTTCGTCGACGAACTTGATTTCGGCTTTGGTCGGATGGACGTTGACGTCAACCGTGGCGGGATCGACCTCGATCAATACGACGGCTATCGGATGCCGGCCGACCATCAGCACGCTGTGATATGCCTCTTCCAGCGCATACGACAAGGATCTGTGTTGGATCCATCGTCCATTCACGAAAAAGACGAGGTCCTGACGGTGCGACCGGGTGATCGTGGGCGCGGCAACCCAGCCTGAAACTTCTACGCCTGGCACGGCGGCCGCCTCGTCCAGCGGCTCCAGCACCAACGCGGCCCCGGCGACATCGGCGCCGAAGACGCCGGTGGCCGCGCCAATGAGATCGCCTGTGCCATCCGTGCCAAATACACGGCGGCCGTCATTGGACAACGCGTACTGAATTGTCGGATAGGCAGCCGCATAGGCGCCGACGATACGGTTGATATATGCCGACTCCGTCGAGGGTTGCCTCAGGAACTTGCGACGGGCAGGTACATTCCCAAAGAGGTCCTTCACCGTGACAGTTGTGCCGACGGACGAACCAGTTGCTCGTGCCGGTTCAACTTCCCCGTATGAGACGCCTAGAACAGCGCCCGAAGCGGCTCCCTGGGCGCGTGACCGAATGGTTAGTCGCGAGACCGCGGCGATACTCGGGAGCGCTTCGCCTCGAAATCCAAGTGTGTGGAGCATATTGAGATCATCGAAGCTGTTGAGCTTGGACGTTGCATGCCGTCGGACCGCGACCGCGAGCTCTTCGACCGCGATGCCACAACCGTCATCGGAAACCTCAATGAAATCACTCCCGCCGCCACGCATTTCAATCGTGACGCGTCTGGCGCCCGCATCCAGCGCATTCTCCAAGAGCTCCTTCGCCACCGACGCCGGCCGCTCAACGACCTCGCCGGCGGCGATTTTGCCAATGGTCTTTTCGTTGAGCAATTGAATGGTCATGGGCTCGTCATTCAAGACTGCTACCTAACGCCGTCGCCCAACATGCTACCACCCGCGTCGAACGCAATTCCGCGGCGATGGGCCGACACGCATGGGCTGGCCGGATCGAAGAAGCGCCAAGGGGTTTCTCGTGCGCGTGAGATTCCGATACGGCTGCTAACCCAGATCTCGGATGGCGGTTGTCCGGTCGTCAACCAGATCAAATCGCTTTCGATCACATCCGTGCCGTCATGTTCGAGAAAGATACCCATCGCCTGACAGAGCCGACCTGGACCCGAGCAAAGGTCTCGCCCTACCCGATCACCGCCGCGGCGCGTTGCCATGCTGGACGACCCTTCGATTGGCGCCAACGCCCGAATCAGGACCGCGCCGTGCTCGCCATTCGGCGCACAAACGACATTGAACATCGCATGGATGCCATAGGATCGATAGACGTAGGCGATCCCTGGCGGGCCCGCCATCACCAGGCGTCCTTTGGCCAATCGTGCCGCGTGCGAGGCCAAATCGGCGGGACCGGCATACGCCTCGGTCTCGACGATCCGCCCAGACACGGAAGTGGCGTCGAAACCGGTGTGCAGGCAGCAGCCGAGGAGGTCAGGCGCCACCACGCATGCCGGCCGGGCAAAAAACGGTCGATCCAGTCGCACCGATTGCCTAACCGCCGAGCTCTGCCAAGCGGCGCCGGAGGACACCGATCTGCTCCTGGGCAACGGCAAATCGCTTCCGCTGGGTCTCGACGACTTGGGCAGGGGCACGGCTCACAAAGGCCTCATTGTCCAGCTTCGCCACGGCTCGCCCTCGTTCTAACTCGACCGCCTCGATCTCCCGCACTAAACGCTCACGTTCCGTCGCCAGATCGATCATTCCGGCAAGAGGGAGCGACGCGACAACATCGTCCGCGACCACGACAACCGCTTGTTCCGCGGCAGCGGGTTCGCCGGAGCGAAAAGTAAGCTGATCGTCGGCGATTCGCGCCAGCACGCTGAGTTCCCTCCGCACGGAGTCGAACGTCGAAATACGCTCGCCGGCATAGACGTCGGCCGCGATCCATTTCCCGGCCTCGACGTTCGATTCGGCCCGCGCGTTCCGGATGTTGCGCACGAGTTCCATCAGGGTCGCGAAGTCTCGCTCGGCGTCCGGATCGCGCTCACCTGGCGTCGGCCATGATGCAGTCATGATGCTTTCGCCCACGTGGGGGAGTTCTTGCCAAAGCGTCTCGGTGACGAACGGCATGTAGGGGTGAAGGAGACGCAAACTTCGATCGATGACGTGCGCCAACGTCTGCGCGACCTCTGCCTGTTCGGCTTCGGTCTCGCGCAGCCGCACCTTTGCCGCCTCGATGTACCAATCGCATAGCTCCGACCAGACGAAGTCGCGCAACTGCCGACCGGCCTCGCCATAGAGATGACTTTCGAGCAGACCGGTCACGGCGGCGGTCACCGCGTCAAGCCGGCTCAAGATCCAGCGGTCGGCCAATGCAAGATCGCCGCTCGGGCGAGCAGATCCATCGAAGTCCATTGAAATGCTGGCGTCATCGATGGAACGCAATGCGAAGCGCACCGCATTCCAGAGCTTGTTGACGAAGTTGCGGCTTGCTTCGACGACCTGCATGCTGAGCCGCATGTCGACGCCAGGCGAACCTTGGGTGACGAGTGCGAAACGCAAGGAATCAGCGCCATACTCCTCGGTGAGCTCGGTCGGATCGAGCACATTCCCCTTGGTCTTGCTCATCTTGGCGCCTTCGGCGTCTCGCACCGTTCCGTGCAAATACACCGTGTGGAAAGGCGCCTCGCCCATAACCTCGATCCCAAAGAAGACCATCCGCGCGACCCAGATGAAGAGGATCTCGTACCCCGTCTCCATCACCGAGGACGGATAAAAGCGCCGCAGATCTTCGGTCTCGTCCGGCCAGCCCAACGTGGTAAACGGCCACAGCCCTGAGCTGAACCAGGTATCAAGGACATCGGGGTCCTGCTCCACGCTACCACCACACGCGGGACAGGCCAGCAGGGTTTCGTCCTCGCTGACGATCACTTCGCCACAATCTTGGCAGTACCAGACCGGGATTCGATGGCCCCACCACAGTTGGCGAGAGATGCACCAGTCGTGGATGTTCTCCAACCAGTTGAGGTACACGCCCTCGAAGCGATCCGGCACAAATGCGAGCTGCCCGTGCCGTGCCACATCAATCGCCGGCGCTGCTAGCGCTTTCATCTCCACGAACCATTGTTCGCTGATGATCGGTTCGACGACGGTGCCGCAACGTTCGCAATGCCCGACCGCATGGGTGTGCGGTTCGCTCTTGACGAGGACGCCGTCGGCATCCAATCGACTGACAACCGCCGCACGCGCCTCGGCCACGGTCAAGCCGGCGAAAGGCCCGGCCTCCTCGTTCATCGTTCCGTCGAGATTCATCACGTTGACCGCCGGCAGGTCATGCCGCTTGCCGATCTCGAAATCGTTCGGGTCGTGCGCGGGCGTCACCTTCACCGCGCCCGAACCAAAGGCGGCATCGACCGCTTCGTCCGCGACCACGACCAGTCGCCGGCCGATGATCGGAAGTGTCAGATGTTGGCCTATCAGGTGCCGATACCGCTTGTCCTCCGGATGCACAGCCACGGCCGTGTCGCCCAACATCGTCTCGGGCCGAGTCGTTGCGACCACGATCGTCTCACCGGAGGTGCTTGCTTCAACTGGATACGCGATGTGCCAGAGGTACCCACTCACCTCCTTGTGGACGACCTCGAGATCGGACAGCGCGGTCATGCACCGCGGGCACCACGAGATCAACCGCTTGCCGCGATAGATTAAGCCCTGATCGTATAGCCGCTTGAAGACCTTGCGCACGGCACGGGCCGGACCAGGATCCATCGTAAAAGTGAAGCGCGACCAATCACACGAGGCGCCTAGAATCCGCATTTGCTCGCGTATTCGCGAGCGATAGCGGTCCATGAAGTCCCAAACACGATCCAGAAACTGCTCGCGACCCAAGTCGTGCCGCGTCAGTCCTTCTAGAGCCAACTCCTTTTCAACGACCCATTGCCCGCCGATTCCTGCATGGTCGGCTCCCGGCAGCCAGAGGGTCGGGTCGCCGAGCATGCGGTGCCACCGCGTCATGATGTCTTGGACGCCGACGAACAACGCATGACCGAGGTGCAGCTCACCTGTCACATTCGGCGGCGGCATAATCACAACGAACGGTCGCCGGCCGGGTCGGTTGTTAATTGGCGCAAAGTACCCCGCCTCGTCCCAACGGTCGTAGAGCCCTTGTTCCACTTCGCGCGGATTGAATGCAGGCGGCAGTCGACCCTGCCGCTCCTCTGCCTTGCGTTCACTCGATAACGTGCTCGACACCGTTCGTACTCCATCAATCGGCGGTCGGGATCGCGAGGGCCAGCCAAAAGAATGAAAAAACCCGCCTGCGCTCCTCGCGCAAGGACGGGCTTCGACCGCGGTACCACCTTGCTTCGACGGCGTCCGGCCGTCGCACTCATGGGCGCAATAACGGGCGCACCCGGATGGGCTTCAAACGACGAGTTGCGTCGCGTCGGCCCCTCGCCTCGCGGGCGACTTCGACGTCCGGTCAACCTTCGGGGCTTTCAATCCATGGCCCCGTTCCCTGTCGGCGCCGGATCCGTCTACTCCTCCCGGTCGTCGGCAAATCCCTTTCCCCGCGGATTCTGCCACTCTCGTCAACGCTATGTCAACGATTCGGCACCGGTCAGCCGTCGCCGTCAATCGTTCTCGCCCAGTGTTCAACGCTCGCTTAAGGGGGGTGTACGTCCACACCTTCGTCGTGGTACACTCGGCCGTTACGATCGAATGTTCGCATTCGACCAGCCGGGATAGGCTGAACAGACGAGGGTGAACGCCTCATGCCGCAGATTCACGATCGCATAGCCGTCCGCGGGGCGCGCGAGCACAACCTCAAAAACGTCGACATCGACATCCCACGCGATAAGCTTGTCGTGCTGACCGGCCTGTCCGGCTCCGGAAAGTCCTCACTCGCCTTCGACACGATCTTCGCGGAAGGCCAGCGCCGGTATGTTGAGTCACTCTCCGCATATGCGCGGCAGTTTCTTGGCCAAATGGAAAAGCCGGACGTCGATCACATCGACGGCCTCTCGCCGGCGATCTCCATCGACCAAAAAGGCGCCAGTCGAAATCCACGCTCGACCGTGGGCACCGTCACGGAAATCTACGACTATCTGCGTCTACTCTATGCCCGCATTGGCCGACCACATTGCCCCGTCTGCGGCAAACCGATCACGCAACAGTCCGTGCAGCAGATGGCCGCACAGATCCTTGGCGTGCCCGACGGGACCCGCCTGATGATCTTGGCGCCGGTGATCCGGGACCGCAAGGGAGAGCACCAGGGCGTGCTTGATGAGATCCGCCGGCAAGGATTCGTCCGCGTCCGCGTGGACGGGCACGTGCGCGACGTCGATGAGCAGTTCGAACTGGCAAAGACCAGAAAACACACGATCGAGGTCGTCGTGGACCGGCTCATCGTCCGTCACGAAGCCGAAACGACGCCCGAGCAGCATCCCGACCGTGTGCGGATAATCGATTCGCTCGAGACGGCGCTGCGCATCGCGTCGGGCATGGTCATCGCACAGATCATCGACGGCGAAAGCATGGTCTTTTCAGAACGGTTTGCCTGCCCGACCTGCGGTGTAAGCTTCGGCGAGATCGAGCCACGCAACTTCTCGTTCAATTCCCCACACGGTGCCTGTCCGGATTGCACCGGCCTTGGCACGAAGATGGAATTCGAGCCCGACCTCATCGTGCCAAACCGCGGTTTGACAATTGCCGAAGGCGCGATCGTGCCGTGGATGCGAGCCGGGCGCGAAAGTTCGGCCTGGTACGAAGCACTGCTGACCGGGCTTGCCGACCGCCACAAATTCTCGATGGATGTGCCAATCAGGGAGATCCCGGCCGAGATCATTTCGACCATCCTGTATGGCACACACGGCGAGCCCGTCACCGTGCGCTACAAGTCGCGGCAGGGCAAATACCGGTCTTACGACGTGGCATATGAGGGCGTGATCCCGAATCTACGCCGCCGCTACGAAACATCGTCATCGGATTACGTCAAGGAGGAGATTGAGCGGTACATGGCGGCTCGGCCATGTCCGACGTGCGATGGTACCCGCCTCAAACCAGAAATGCTCTCGGTGCTGGTCTACGGCCGTTCGATTGTCGACGTTACGCGGATGCCGATCCGGTCCGCGCAGTCGTGGTGCCAGGATCTGGCAATCGACCCCGATGCGGCCTCAGCAGCACCGCTGAGCGCGCGCGAGTTTCTCATCGCTCGACAAGTCTTGAAAGAGATCCGCGAGCGGCTCGGCTTTCTTGTCGATGTCGGGCTCGACTATCTGACACTTGAACGATCAGCGAATACGCTCTCCGGTGGCGAGGCCCAGCGCATTCGCCTGGCGACGCAAATCGGATCGAGCCTAATGGGGGTGCTCTACATCCTTGATGAACCGAGCATTGGACTCCATCAGCGGGACAATGCGCGCTTGATCCGGACTCTGCTGCGGCTGCGGGACATTGGCAACACGCTGATCGTCGTCGAACACGACGAGGAGATGATGCGCAGCGCCGACTGGATCGTCGACGTTGGTCCCGGCGCGGGCGAGCACGGCGGCCAGATCGTCGCTGAAGGGACGATGGACGACATTGCGCGGACCCCTCAATCAGTGACCGGCCAATACCTTTCTGGTCGGCGCCAGATCCCAATTCCGTCAGTCCGACGGATCGGGAACGGCAAAGCACTGGTGGTCCGTGGCGCGACTGAAAACAATTTGCAAGACGTCACGGCGCGCTTTCCACTCGGAACCTTCATCGCGGTCACGGGCGTCTCGGGCTCCGGCAAGAGCTCGCTGGTTACCGACACGCTTTACCCGCGCCTTGCAATGGAACTGCATAACGCGAAGGGGCGACCCGGCAAGCATGCCGCCGTCGAGGGCATTCACCTGATCGACAAAGTCATCGACATCGACCAGAGTCCGATTGGGCGCACTCCACGCTCGAATCCCGCGACGTACACCGGTCTCTTTACGCCCATCCGCGAGCTCTTCGCATCGATGCCGGAAGCGAAAGCACGCGGCTACAAAGCCGGCCGCTTCTCTTTCAATGTCAAGGGCGGGCGTTGCGAGGCGTGTCGCGGCGAGGGGTTTATCCAGATTGAAATGAACTTTCTGCCGGATGTCTTTGTCCCGTGCGAGGTTTGCCACGGTCGCCGCTACAATCGAGAAGCACTCGAAATCACCTATAAAGGCAAGTCGATCGCCGACCTGCTCGACATGACCGTAACCGAGGCGTTGGCCTTTTTTCAGAACGTCCCGTCGATCAAAAACAAGCTTCAGACCCTGGAAGACGTCGGCCTTGGGTACATCCACCTCGGACAGCCGGCTACCCAACTCTCGGGCGGCGAAGCGCAACGCGTGAAGCTCGCCTCAGAGTTGTCTCGCCGGGCAACCGGGCGCACACTCTACATCCTCGACGAGCCAACGACTGGACTCCACTTTGCCGACATCGAGAAACTGTTGGGCGTCCTACAGCGCCTGACAGATGGCGGCAATACTGTCATCGTCATCGAACACAACCTCGACGTCGTCAAGTCGGCCGACTGGATCGTCGACCTCGGTCCCGAAGGCGGCAGCGGCGGTGGTCGGATCGTCGCTGAAGGAACACCGGAAGAAATTGCGACGAACTCGTCGTCGTTTACCGGCGAATATCTCAAGCCTGTTCTTGGCGTGACGTCGATAGCGGCTGATTAGCGAATTCCATGCGACAACTGCCGCTTTGTTCGTAATGAGCGCGCGGAATAGTTGTAGCGTCACGAACGCCCGTGATAAGATCAAAGATAGGTAGCGGATCGACGCATCGGTTCCGTTTGGTACCTCGTGCGAAGGTGACCTGCGGCAACCCTTACCGATAAGGGTGAACAGCAGGGTGGGCAATTCCGTACTCGTTCTCAATCAGAACTATGAGCCGCTCAACGTCTGCAACATTCGTCGGGCTCTCGTCCTCATCATCGACGGCAAAGCCGAGGTGTTGGAAGTCCACGCGTCCTGCGTCTCCTCGCCCTCTCGTACGTTTCAGTCACCGTCGGTGATCCGCTTGGTCTACCTCATTCGGCGCCCACGACCTCGCGTCAAGCTGACCAGGCGCGAAGTCTTCATTCGCGACAACTACACGTGCCAGTATTGCGGTCGCCAGGGATCAGACCTGACGATCGACCACGTCGTTCCGCGGTCGAAAGGCGGCGCGCACACCTGGGACAACTTGGTGTCGGCGTGTAAGCCGTGCAATCATCGTAAGGGCGGCAAGTCGCTACGTGAGGCTCGCATGGCATTGCGAAAGGCGCCGGCCGAGCCATCTGCTGGTGTCTACTACACTATCCAGCGACGACTGAATGCCGATGTGACCGACGCCTGGCACAAGTTCCTTCCGGGATTCCAGCCGATCGTCCATCTCAACGGCAACGGCGCCCACGGCGTGCGTCGTTTGAGTTCCGCCTGAGCGTTGGTTGGAACGCGGCTGATGCCGCTGGACTTCCCGACGCCCCGCGGCCCACGCGGGGCGTCGTCGCGTTAACGATGCTGGGTTCTCGGGGAAGATTGCACCTCATCGCCACGGATACGGATAAGGAGTGAATTGTGCTCGACATAAGAATTATCCGGGAGCAACCGGACCTGATCAAAGCGGCGATTGCGACCCTCAACACGTCAGCGCCGATTGACGAGATCCTCGCTCTGGATGAGCGGCGGCGAACGGTCCTGACTGAGGTGGAGCACCTTAAGGCGCAGCGTAATGAAGGGTCGAAGACGGTCAACAGCACGAAGGACAAGGAGGAGCGGGACCGGCTCATCGGAGAGATGCGGTCACTTGGCGGTCGAATCACGATTCTGGACGACCAGGCGAAAGTGGTTGACATGGAGCTTTCTGAGCTCATGCTCCAGGTGCCAAACCTCCCTTTGCCCGAGGTACCAGTCGGCCCAGACGAGACCGCGAACGTGATCGCGGCACAGCACGGCGAGATACCCGCCTTTGACTTCGAACCAAAACCGCATTGGGAACTCGGGGAATCGCTCGGCATCATCGACTTCGAACGCGGCGTCAAAGTCTCCGGTTCGCGCTTTTACGTGCTGCGCGGTGACGGCGCCAGGCTGCAACGCGCCCTCATCACCTGGATGCTCGACCTCCACACCCAAAAACACGGCTATCAAGAAGTTCTCCCGCCCTACATCGTCCTCCCCGAAATGCTCGTCGGCACCGGCCAACTCCCCAAATTCGCCGACGCCCAG